>NZ_JAIGQA010000155.1:0-20074 GCF_019733245.1 Streptomyces sp. WAC04114 | reverse complement strand
CGTGCATCGTGAACGCCTGGTTGAACTGCTCGTTCGACATGATCTGCAGACCCGGACGGGCCAGCTCGGCGCGCATGAACAGCGCCATCACACCGCCGATGACGAAGAACGCGAACGACGTGGCGAGATACAGCGTGCCGATCGTCTTGTGGTCCGTCGTCGTCAGCCACTTGACCACGACACTGCCGCGGTTCTGGCGCCTGACCGGCAGCTCGTCCTCGTAGTGGGACCCTGCTGCCGCGGCACCCTGGGGTTCGTTGAGGATGCTCACAGGTTGTTCGTCTCCCGGTTCTTCTCGTGGCTCGTCTGCGCGATGCCGGCAGGAACGTAACCGTTCTGCTGCTTGTCCACGAGGTCCTTGAGGTGCTGCTCGTAACGCTCCTGGGAGACGACCTTCACGTTGAAGAGCATCCGGGAGTGGTCGACACCGCAGAGCTCGGCACACTTGCCCATGAAGGTGCCCTCCCTGTTGGGAGTCACCTGGAAGGAGTTGGTGTGGCCCGGGATGACGTCCTGCTTCATCAGGAACGGCACCACCCAGAAGGAGTGGATGACGTCACGCGAGGTCAGGACGAAGCGGACCGTCTTGTCCTTGGGGAGCCAGAGCGTCGGGCCCGGGTTGCCCGTCTGCGGGTTCCGCGTACCGGGGGTGCCGCAGTCGTAGACGCCGCCGGCGTCGGCCGGGAAGTCCTTCTTGAAGCGGTCCGGGATCGCGTCCAGGTCCTTCGAGGTCTTGGCGTCCCCGGTGGAACCGGCGACCGGCTCGATGTAGTTGAAGCACCAGCTCCACTGGAAGCCGACCACGTTGATCGTGACGTCGGGCTTCTTCTTGAGGCTGAGCAGCTCGGACTCGTCACGAGCGGTGAAGTAGAACAGCACCGAGACGATGATGAGCGGAACCACGGTGTACAGCGCCTCGATGGGCATGTTGTACCGGGTCTGCGGAGGAACTTCGACCTTGGTGCGGCTGCGCCGGTGGAAGAAAGCACTCCACAGGATCAGACCCCACACCAGCACGCCGACGGCGAGCGCAGCCGCCCAGGAACCCTGCCACAGGGAGAGGATCCGCGGAGCCTCTTCCGTGGTCGGGGTGGGCATACCAAGGCGGGGGAAGTCTTCCCAGTTGTACGAGCAACCGGTGGCTGTCGCCAAGACCAGGCCCGCGGTCAGTGCCTGCAGCAGCTTCCGCCGCATCGGGCGCCGCGGCGAGCGGTCGGAGCCGTTGGGACTCACGTAGCGCCTTCCCGAGAGTCTCGCCCGCGCGGATCGGCTGCGGCCTGGCCTTCTCGCTGGTCGGTCGCGGCCCTGCGTCGGGCAGGGGTTTGGATGTTTATGCGGACCAAACCCTAGCCGACGCCCTCCGGGGGTTCTCGGGGAGGGGTGCCTAGTGGGGTGGGTGGTTCGCTGGTTTGGCGGCTGCGGGCTGTTTGTGGTTGTTCGCGCAGTTCCCCGCGCCCCTGGGGTTCGTTCCGCTCCCGGGCGTTCTAGCGTTGCGGTGTGGCCTACTTCGATGCTGCTTCCGCCGCTCCGCTCCATCCGATCGCCCGGCAGGCCCTGCTGGCCTCGTTCGACGAGGGGTGGGCGGATCCCGCGCGCCTGTACAGGGAGGGGCGGCGGGCCCGGGTGCTGCTGGACGCGGCGCGGGAGGCCGCTGCCGAGGCGGTGGGGTGCCGACCGGACGAACTGGCCTTCACCTCGTCCGGAACCCGTGCCGTCCACACGGGGATTGCCGGGGCGCTGGCCGGGCGGAGGCGGATCGGGCGTCACCTGATCGTGTCCGCGGTCGAACACTCCTCTGTACTGCATTCGGCGGAGCTTCTTGAGGCGGCCGGGGGGAGCGTCACCCAGGTCGCGGTCGACCGCACCGGGTTGGTGGACCCCGCGGCCTACGGCGCGGCCCTGCGCGAGGACACCGCGCTGGCGTGTCTGCAGTCCGCCAATCACGAGGTCGGGACCGCGCAGCCGGTCGCGGCGGTGGCCGAGGTGTGCCGGAAGGCCGGGGTGCCATTGCTGGTGGACGCGGCCCAGTCGCTGGGATGGGGGCCGGTGGACGGGGGCTGGTCGCTGCTGACGGCCAGTGCCCACAAGTGGGGCGGGCCGTCCGGGGTCGGGCTGCTCGTGGTCCGCAAGGGTGCGCGGTTCGCGGCGCAAGGGCCGGTGGACGAGCGGGAGTCGGGTCGGGCGCCCGGTTTCGAGAACATCCCGGCGATCGTGGCGGCGGCCGCGTCGCTGCGGGCGGTGCGGGCCGAGGCGGCCGAGGAGGCCGCGCGTCTGCGGGAGCTGACGGACCGGATCCGGGCGCGGGTGCCGCGGCTGGTGTCCGACGTCGAGGTGGTGGGCCATCCGGTGCGCCGGCTGCCCGGGGTCGTCACCTTCTCCTGTCTCTATGTCGACGGGGAGGCGCTGCTGCACGAGCTGGACCGGGAGGGCTTCTCGGTCTCGTCCGGATCGTCCTGCACGAGCAGCACGCTGACGCCGAGCCATGTGCTGCGGGCGATGGGTGTGCTGAGTGAAGGGAACGTGCGGGTTTCACTGCCGTCGGGGACTGCGGAGGAGGACGTGGAGCGGTTCCTGGCCGTCCTTCCCCGTGCCGTGACGGCGGTGCGGGAGAAGCTGGGGGCGCCGGTCGCCTCGGAGGTGGTCCGTGAGGAGGACGTCCTGGTCGTGGACTCCCTCGGCAAGCGCTGCCCGATCCCGGTGATCGAGCTGGCGAAGGTCATCGGCGACGTGCCCGTGGGCGGGCTGGTCCGGGTCCTGTCGGACGACGAGGCGGCCCGCCTGGACATCCCGGCGTGGTGCGAGATGCGGGGCCAGGAGTACGTGGGCGAGGAGCCGGCGGACCAAGGAACGTGCTACTTGATCCGCCGAGCGAGCTGAGAAAGGTCAGGTGCGCGGGGCTGTGTCGACATGCGGCTGCCGCCGCGGGGCGCGACCAGCCCCCACGCACCCGCGGCCGACGACGATCAGGCCAGATGCCCCTGCACTTCGAGAGCCGCCTCGTCCCCGTACGCCTTGGTGAACCGCTCCATGAAGTGCCCGCGCCGCAGCTGGTACTCCTGCGTCCCCACCGTCTCGATGACGAGGGTCGCCAGCATGCAGCCGACCTGGGCGGCGCGCTCCAGGGAGACGCCCCAGGCCAGGCCCGACATGAAGCCCGCGCGGAAGGCGTCGCCGACGCCCGTCGGGTCGGCCTTGCGCTCCTCGTCCGGCGTGCCGACCTCGATCGGGTCCTCGCCGGCCCGCTCGATGCGTACGCCGCGCGCGCCGAGTGTGGTCACCCGGTGGCCCACGCGGGACAGGATCTCCGCGTCGCTCCAGCCGGTCTTGGACTCGATGAGGCCCTTCTCGTACTCGTTGGAGAAGAGGTACGTCGCCCCGTCCAGCAGGATGCGGATCTCCTCGCCGTCCATCCGGGCGATCTGCTGGGAGAAGTCGGCGGCGAACGGGATGGACCGGGAGCGGCACTCCTCGGTGTGACGGAGCATGGCCTCCGGGTCGTCGGCGCCGATGGAGACCAGGTCGAGACCGCCGACGCGGTCGGCGACGGTCTTCAGCTCGATGAGGCGGGCCTCGCTCATGGCTCCGGTGTAGAACGAGCCGATCTGGTTGTGGTCGGCGTCGGTCGTGCACACGAAGCGGGCGGTGTGCAGCGTGTCGGAGATGCGGACGGAGTCGGTGTCGACGCCGTGCCGCTCCAGCCAGGCCCGGTACTCGTCGAAGTCCGCGCCCGCGGCGCCGACCAGGATCGGCCGGGTGCCGAGCTGTCCCATGCCGAACGCGATGTTCGCGGCGACGCCGCCGCGGCGGACGTCGAGCTGGTCGACCAGGAACGACAGCGAGACCGTGTGCAGCTGGTCCGCTACGAACTGGTCGGCGAAGCGACCGGGGAAGGTCATGAGGTGGTCGGTGGCGATGGAGCCGGAGACTGCGATGCGCACGGCGTGGACTCTCCTGAGGGAGGCGAACCTTGACGGTTCACGCTATCGGGTGGGCGGGGCGGCTCTGAAGGCATCGAAACTACCCGATAGTAGATCTTTCTCGGTGACCTCGACCGTGCATACGGTGCCGGTATGACGAACCTCAAGGTCCACGCCCCCGTTCCGGTCGATCTGGAGGGTGACCTGGCGTCGCTGCCGGGCTACGGGGCGCGGATGGCTCCGCACTGGGCGGTCCCCCGGATCGCTACGCGGCCGGTCTCCCCGGCTCTGATCCACGGCGTGTCGGTACCCCCGGCGTCGGCGCGGCTGCTCGACGCCATGGAGGACTACGGGGACTGAACGGCGCACTCGCGGGAACCGTGTGCTCCCCCGCTGCGTCCCATCGCTGTCCCCCGTAAAGGGGAGGCGGGATACGACCCACCAGCGGGCCCGTATGTGACGGGCCGGGTCCCATGGGACAGCTGTGCAGCCGAAGGAGCGATGCGGTGAACACCGAGCGACCCGACAACGACGACGACGCCAGGGAAGCGGGCGCCGGCGCCGACGCCCCGGAGGTCGAGGAGCCGGGTACGGCGGACGCCGAAACCACGGCGGAGACCGGGGAATCGCCGGAGGCCGCTGAGCCCGAAGAGGCCGAAGAGGCGGACGGGGCTGAAGGGGTGGACAGGGCCGAAGAGGCCGATGCCACCGCCGAGGCTTCCGAGGAGTCCGGTACGCCGGAAGCCGCCGAGGCGGGCGCCGTCGAGGCGGGCACCGTCGAGGAAGCCGCCGGGTCGGGCGCCCCCGAGGAAACCGCCGGGACGAGTGCGTCCGAAGACCGGCAGCCCGACGGCGAGTCGGCGGCCGCCACCCCGGAACCGGTCGGCGACCCCTCCCGCGACGAGGCCGGCGACGTCCCCCGCAACGAGCGCGATGAACGCGATGTACGCAACGAGCGCGACGTACGCGGCGACGAGGACCTGGTCCACCACGACGGTGGCCGCCCCCGTACCGCCCCCCGTACGCCCGCGATCATCGCCTCCGTCGCCGCCGCCGTGCTGCTGATCGGCGGTGGCGGGGCCTGGCTCGCCTCCAACGCGTCGAGCGGCGGTACGACCTCCGGCGCGCCCGGCGGGGACGGCACTCCCCCGCCGCTCGCGCTCGACGGCTACTCGGAGTCCACGGCGGGCGGCGACAACGGCATCGCGCCCGGCGAGCCCAACCCCTACGGCGCCACCTACCGGGTCGGCGGTCCCCTGCCGGACGGCCCGGCCACGGCGCCGGTGTACCGGGCACAGGGCGAGGTCACCAAGGAGGACGTGGCCCGGCTGGCGAAGGCCCTCGGGGTCGAGGGGGCGCCGGTGGCGCAGGGCGAGGCCTGGAAGATCGGGGGCCAGGACGAATCGGGGCCGAGCCTCCAGGTGAACCGGCAGGCGCCGGGCTCCTGGTCGTTCAGCCGGTACGCCCCGGGCACCGACAACTGCAAGGGCACCGACACCTGCACCGCCCCGCAGTCCGGTGGCACACCGGTGAGCGAGGAGGAGGCCGAGAAGGCCGCGGCGCCCGTGCTGAAGGCGGTGGGTCAGGACGACGCGAAGCGTGACGCCGGCCAGGTCATGGGGGCCCAGCGGGTGGTGAACGCCGCTCCCGAGGTCGGCGGACTGCCCACGCACGGCTGGACGACCGGGATCAACGTCGGCTCGGACGGCGAGGTCGTCGGCGGCAGCGGACAGCTGAAGACGCCGGTGAAGGGCGACACGTACCCGGTGGTCGGCGCCGAGCAGGCGCTGGAGCTGATGAACGGGCAGCCGAAGAACGACCACCGGATGGGCATCGGCGGCTGCGCCGGCCCGGTGCCGCTGGAGGACCGGCAGGAGCAGCCCTGCGAGCAGCCGTCGGGCGGTACCTCAGGGCAGGACACGGTGACGGTCGAGAGCGCGGTGTTCGGGCTGGCCGCGCACGTCGTGGACGGACGGCAGGCGCTGGTGCCGTCCTGGCTGTTCGAGGTGACGGCGCCGGGCGCGCAGGACCCGTTCACGGTGACATACCCGGCGGTGGAGCCGAAGTACCTGGCCTCCCCCGAGCCGAGCGAGCCGAGTGACCAGCCGACCTCGGCTCCCGGGCCGCGCGAGGTGAAGGTGGACGGCTACCGGGCCGAGGGCTCGGAGCTGACGGTGACCTTCACGGGCGGGGTGTGCGCCGACTACGACGTGAAGGCGAGCGAGAAGGGCGACGAGGTGACGGTCTCCGTGACGTCGACCCCGTGGCCGGACAAGGTCTGCATCATGATCGCCAAGCAGTTCCAGAAGACCGTGCAGCTGGACGAGCCGCTCGGTGACCGGGCCGTGGTGAACACGGACGGCAAGGCGGTTCCGCTGGCCAAGGAGGGTGCACGGCTGCCGGCACCCCCGACGCGGGAGCGGTAGGAGCGACACACAGCGCGAAGGCGGCGGCCCCGTCGCAGGGGGCCGCCGCCTTCGTCGTGTCCGCGGCCGCCGGAGCGGCTCGGCTGGCTCAGCTGAAGGAGTCGCCGCAGGCGCAGGAGCCCGTCGCGTTCGGGTTGTCGATCGTGAAGCCCTGCTTCTCGATGGTGTCCACGAAGTCGATCGTGGCACCGCCCAGGTACGGGGCGCTCATGCGGTCGGTGACCACCTTCACACCGCCGAAGTCCTTCTCGACGTCGCCGTCGAGGGCGCGCTCGTCGAAGAAGAGCTGGTAGCGCAGGCCGGAGCAGCCGCCGGGCTGGACGGCGACACGCAGCGCGAGGTCTTCGCGGCCTTCCTGGTCGAGCAGCGCCTTGACCTTGGACGCGGCGGCGTCGGTCAGGATGATGCCGTCGGTGACGGTGCTGGTCTCGTCCGATACGGACATCTACATCTCTCCCGGGTTGTACGGAGACTGCTTGCCGACGGTTGCAACCGGCGGGGCCGCGGATTCATTCCGGGCCGGCGCTCGATCTCGGCTCCTTTTCATGCTCGCACACGCGCCCGGAACCGGAAAATGGCTCTTTCCGGGTCTTCCCGGGAATGAACGGGGGCCGACCGGGATTCACGTCACACAGACGCTATGGCCATCGTCAAAGTGACGTGAAGCGGTTATGATAGATAGCGTCAAATCGACGAAAAGTCGCAGAAACAGAAAGGGTGCGTGTCGTGACCACCGCCCAGACCCAGGAGCTCGACGTACAGCCGACGCCCCTCGCCCTGCTGCTCCTCGGCCGTGAGGCCGACCCGAAGAGCGAGCGTGGTGTGGAGTGTCCCGGCGACCTGCCCTCGCCGTCCGACCCGGACCTGGTGGAGCGCGCCCGCAAGGCGAAGGAGAAGCTCGGGGACAAGGTCTTCGTGCTCGGCCACCACTACCAGCGCGACGAGGTCATCCAGTTCGCCGACGTGACGGGTGACTCGTTCAAGCTGGCCCGTGACGCGGCCGCCCGCCCGGAGGCCGAGTACATCGTGTTCTGCGGCGTGCACTTCATGGCGGAGTCGGCGGACATCCTGACGTCCGACGACCAGAAGGTCGTCCTGCCCGACCTCGCCGCCGGCTGCTCGATGGCCGACATGGCGACGGCCGAGCAGGTCGCCGAGTGCTGGGACGTGCTGACCGAGGCCGGGATAGCCGAGCAGGTCGTGCCCGTCTCGTACATGAACTCCTCCGCGGACATCAAGGCGTTCACAGGCAAGCACGGCGGCACGATCTGCACCTCGTCCAACGCCAAGCGGGCCCTGGACTGGGCCTTCGAGCAGGGCGACCCCGCGACGACGAAGGTGCTCTTCCTGCCGGACCAGCACCTGGGCCGCAACACCGCGGTGCGGGACATGGGCATGTCCCTGGAGGACTGCGTCGTCTACAACCCGCACAAGCCGAACGGCGGCCTGACGGCCGACGAGCTGCGCGCGGCGAAGATGATCCTGTGGCGCGGCCACTGCTCGGTGCACGGCCGCTTCAGCCTGGACTCGGTGAACGACGTGCGCGAGCGCATCCCGGGCGTGAACGTCCTGGTCCACCCCGAGTGCAAGCACGAGGTCGTGGCCGCGGCGGACTACGTCGGCTCGACGGAGTACATCATCAAGGCCCTGGAGGCCGCCCCGGCCGGCTCCAAGTGGGCCATCGGCACGGAGCTGAACCTGGTCCGCCGTCTGGCGAACCGTTTCGCGCCCGAGGGCAAGGAGATCGTCTTCCTCGACAAGACGGTCTGCTTCTGCTCCACCATGAACCGCATCGACCTCCCCCACCTGGTCTGGACCCTGGAGTCCCTGGCCGAGGGCAACCTCGTCAACCGCATCGAGGTGGACAAGGAGACGGAGGCCTTCGCGAAGCTGGCCCTGGAGCGGATGCTGGCGCTGCCGTAACCCCGGACCCGTCGGTCGTCACCCCGAGCGCGGTGTCCGCTCGGGGTGCTCGGGGTCGAGTCCGAGCACACCGCCGCCCGCTGTGACCACCACCAGCCGCCGTCCGTCGACCAGCACCTCGGGGCCTTCGCCGGAGCCCTCGTCCTCGGTGCGCGCGGCTGTCCGCCACAGCCGGTCGCCCGTGCGGGCGTCGAATCCGGCCACGCGGCCGTCGGAACCCGCCGTGTAGACGATGCGCGTGCGCGCGTCGTACCGGGCCGGGCCCGGCCGGCGCACACCGGTCCGGGTCCGCCACAGCATGGCGCCGGACGAGGGGGACACGGCGGTGACCTCGCCGCCGGACGAGGTGAACCACAAGGTGCCGCCCGCCAGGGTCACCCGCCCGTGGTACGCCTCGGGCAGCTTCGTCCGGGCCGTCGAGCCCGTCCTGTCCATCAGCACGATCTCGGCGTACGCCGTGTCACCGTCCGGCCCCCGCTCCGGGCTCTCCGTCAGCAGGATCAGCCCGCCGTCGTGCGCTCCGACCAGGTCGGCGTCCGGCGTGGGCAGGGGCAGACGCCGGGCCGTCCCGTCGGTGAGATCGAGTGTGACGATCAGGGAGTCCTGCCTTTCGCCCTCCTGCTGTGCGAAGCACTGGAGGTAGAGGGCTCCCCCGGCCGGGGTGAGGCCGCAGGAGTGGCCCTCGGGCAGGGGTGCCGTCCAGCGTTCGGCGCCGGTACGGGGCGAGCGTGCGGTCAGCGAGGGGCCGTCGCCCCCGTCGGGCAGCACCACCACGTCGCCGGCCACGGCCGGTGGGGCGCTCATCTCGTCGACCTGGCGCGCCCACAGGCGGTCTCCCGTCGCGGCGTCGAGAGCGACGACACTGGTCACCTCGGCGTCGGCGGAGCCGCGCGTGACGACCTGCCGCACCAGCACGGTCTCGTCCCGGACCCCCAGGACGGTGGAGGAGTACCTCCCCTCGCCGGTCCCTGCCAACTCGGCACTCGCCCGCCAGACGGTCCTTCCTGTCCGCCCGTCCAGGCGTACCGGAAGGGTCCGGTCACCGCCGCAGTAGACCGCTCCCCCGGCGACCCGGCAGCCCGGCACGGGGGCTTCGGCGCCGGGGAGGTCCAGTGCCTGCCGCGCGCCGCGCTCCGCGGGCTCGTACACCGTGGTCCGCCAGGGCCGCCCGTCGGAGTCCCCGCCGCCCGCCGGGTCCCCACCCGGTGGGCAGCCGTGATCGGCACCGTCGCGGCTCTCGTGCTCGGGCTGACGGCGTACTCGCTGACCGGCGCGGACCCGGCCGGGGGCGAGGGGGCGGGGTCCGGGCCGGTCGTGGCGCAGGGACACCGTGGGCGGGTCGGCCGTCGGCCGGCCGGGCAGGACCGAGGCGAAGTCCTCGCCAAGCTCCTCGAGCCCGGGCCGGTCAGCGGGTCTCTTGGACAGACAGCGCGTCAGGACGCCGCGCAGCGGCTCGTCCACGCCGTCCAGCACTGGGGCGTCGTGGACCACCCGATACGCCGTCAGATAGGGGCTGCCCGCGTCGAAGGGACCGCGCCCGGTGACGGTGTACACCAGCAGTGCCCCGAGGGAGAAGACGTCTGACGCCGGGCCGACCGCGCGGGCGTCGACGAGCTGTTCCGGGGACATGAAGGGCGGTGTGCCGATCATCTGGCCGGTCTCGGTGAGGGTCTGGTGGTTCTCCGCCGCGCGGGAGATGCCGAAGTCGATGACACGCGGGCCGTCCTCGGCCAGCAGGACATTGGCCGGCTTCAGGTCACGGTGCACCACCCCGGCCCGGTGGATGTCGCGCAGGGCCCCCACCAACCCCAGTGCCAGCCCGCGCAGTTCGGTGTCCGGCAGGGCGCCCCGGTCGCGGATCCGCCGGGCGAGTGAGGGCCCGGGCACGTACTGGGTGGCCATCCACGGCCGCGCCGCCTCGGGGTCCGCGTCCAGGACCGGTGCCGTGAAGGCTCCGCTGACCTTGCGGACCGCCGCGATCTCCTGCCGGAACCGGGTCCGGAAGACGGCGTCGGCGGCGTACTGGGCGTGGACGACCTTGAGGGCCACGTCACGGCCCGAACGCGCTCTGGCCCGGAAGACGACACCCATGCCCCCGGCCCCGAGCCGGTCGAGCAGCCGGTAGCCGCCGATCGACTTCGGGTCGTCGCTGTGCAGCGGCACGCCCGAATCCCCTTCCCCCGCAGAGCCGTTCGAGGGCCTCAGGATACGTAACGGGAAACGGCGGTGGCCGGGCGCCGGACATGAGGGTCCGGTGCCCGGCCACCGCCGGGTCAGGCCGTCACACGCTCGCGTGCTCCGGCTCCTGCGCGGTCTTCTCCCGGTCCGGCAGGCCCTTCTTCGCCGCGCGCTTCTTCGCCCGGCGCTCCTTGCGGAGCTCGACCATCGCGTACAGCGTCGGGACGAGCAGCAGGGTGAGGAGCGTCGACGTCACCAGGCCGCCGATCACGACCACGGCCAGCGGCTGGGCGATGAAGCCGCCCTCGCCGGTGATGCCGAGGGCCATCGGCAGCAGGGCGAAGATCGTCGCCAGGGCCGTCATGAGGATCGGGCGCAGCCGGTGCCGGCCGCCCTCGATCACGGCCTCGACGACGCCGTAACCCTGCCCCCGGTACTGGTTGATCAGGTCGATCAGCACGATCGCGTTCGTCACCACGATGCCGATCAGCATCAGCATGCCGATCATGGCCGGGACGCCCATCGGAGTGCCGGTGGCGATCAGCAGGCCGATCGCGCCGGTGGCGGCGAACGGGATGGAGACCAGCAGGATCAGCGGCTGGACCAGCGACCGGAAGGTGCCGACCAGCAGCATGAAGACGATCGCGATGGCCGCCAGCATCGCCAGGCCCAGGTTGGCGAACGCCTCGTCCTGGTCCTCGGAGACACCGCCGATCGACGCCGTGGCGCCGTCCGGGAGCTTCAGCGCGCTGATCTTCGACTGGAGCTGGGTGCTGACCGCGCCGGTGTTGTCGCCGGCCGGCTTGGCGGTGATGGTGGCCGCGCGCTGGCCGTCGATGCGGGTCATGGAGACCGGGCCGTCGACCAGTTCGACGGTGGCGATGTCGCCGAGCTTCACCGCTCCGCCGAGGCGCAGCTCCTTCAGCTGCTTCAGGGTCTTGGCGGGCTTCGCCGAGCGGATGACGACGTCGCGCTCGGTGTCGTCCAGGACCGCCTTGGCCGCGGGGGTGCCGCGGACGGCCTGGGCGACGGCGCCGCCGAGGGTCTGGTCGTTGAAGCCGGCCGCGGCCGCCTTGGCGTTGGCCTTCACCGAGATGCGCGGCACGCTCTGCGACAGGTCGCTGGTGACGTCCGTGACGTCGTCGAGCGAGGCGACCGTCTTGCGGACCTCTTCGGACGCCGTACGCAGCACGTCGGCGTCGGCGGCCTTCACCACGACGCTGAGGTCCTGGGCGCCGAACCCGTCGCCGGCGGTGATGGTGGTCGTGCCGATGCCCTTCAGCCCGGCCAGGCCCTTCTCGATGCCGTCCTGGACGTCCTCGGCCGACGCCGAGTCCTCCAGCATCACCTGGTACGAGGCCTGGTTGGTGTCCGTGCCGCCGCCGAAGGCGGCCATGAAGCCGGACGAGCCGATGGTGACCTGGTAGCCCTTCACGCCCTCGGTGCCGGCGAGCAGCCGCTCGACCTTCTTCGCCTGGGCGTCGGTCGCCGCCAGGCCGGCGCCGGGCTTCAGCTCCTGCTTGACGGTGAGGACCTCGACCTCGCCCTGGTCGAAGAAGTTCGTCTTCAGCAGCGGCGCCATGCCGAACGTGCCGACCAGCACGACGATCGCGAGGGCCACGCTGGTGAGGCGGCGGCGGGTCGCGAACCGCAGGACCGGGACGTAGATGCGCTGGAGGCGGCTCCTGGCCTCCTTCTCCTCGGCGATCCGGCGGGCCTCGGCCGCGTCCTCGGGGGTGCCCTTGGGCGGGCGCAGGAACCAGTACGACAGGACCGGCACGACCGTCAGCGAGACCAGGAGGGACGCCAGCAGCGCGGCCGTCACGGTCAGGCTGAACGAGCCGAACAGCTCGCCCACCATGCCGCCGACCAGGCCGATCGGCAGGAACACCGCGACCGTGGTGAGCGTCGAGGACGTCACCGCGCCCGCGACCTCACGGACGGCCTGGAGGATCGCCGAGTGGCGCTCCTCGCCGTAACCGAGGTGGCGCTTGATGTTCTCCAGGACCACGATCGAGTCGTCGACGACGCGGCCGATGGCGATGGTCAGGGCGCCCAGCGTGAGGACGTTCAGCGACAGGTCGCGCGTCCACAGCACGATCAGGGCGAGGACCACGGACAGCGGGATGGACACCGCGGTCACGAGGGTCGAGCGGATCGAGGCCAGGAAGACCAGGATCACCAGGACGGCGAACAGCAGACCGAGCGCGCCCTCGGTGGTCAGGCCCTTGATGGACTTCGAGACCGCCGGGCCCTGGTCGCTGACGATCGTGAGGGTGGCGCCCGAGCCGAGGTCCTCGCGCAGGTCCGGGAGCTTGTCCTGGACGGCCTCGGAGATGGCGACCGCGCTGCCGTCGCGGTCCATGGTGACGGCGACGGCGAGGCTGGGCTTGCCGTCGGTACGGGTGATGGAGTCGGCCGGGGCCTCCTGCTGCTTCACCGTGGCGACGTCGCCGAGCCGCACCGGCTTGCCCTTGCCGGGCTCGCCCGTGACCCTCAGGTCCTGGATCTGCCGCAGCGAGGTGAGACCGCCGCCGACCTGGACGGTGCGGTTGGCGCCGCCCTCGGCGAAGGAGCCGGCCGGGACGGTCACGCCGCCCGCCTTGAGCGCCTCGGAGACGGACAGCGAGGTCAGACCCGCCTTGGCGAGCTTCGCGTCGTCGGGCGTGACGGTGACCTGGACGTCCCGGACCCCGTCGACGGTGACCTGGCCGACGCCGTCGATGCTCTTCAGGTCCGGCACGACGGTCTTGTCGAGCTGGTCGGCCAGGGCCTGCTGGTCCCGGCCGGAGGTGACGGCGAGGACGACGGTGGGGATGTCGTCCGTGGAACCGGCGACGACCTGCGGGTCGACGTCGTCCGGGAGCTGGACGCGGGCCCGGTTGACGGCCTGCTGGACGTCGGCGACCAGCTGCTTGGTGTCGTTTCCGTAGTCGAAGGACGCCATGATCACGGCGTTGCCCTCGCCGGCGGTGGAGGTGACGCCGCTGATGCCGTCGACGGCTTCGAGGGTGTCCTCGATGGGTTCGACGACCTGCTTCTCGACCACGTCCGGGGACGCGCCCTGGTAGGGCGCCAGCACGGACACCATGGGCAGTTCGATGGTGGGGAGCAGCTGCTGCTTGAGCTGGGGTATCGCGATCGCCCCGAAGACGAGCGCGATGATCGACATCAGCCCGATCAAGGCCCGTTGCGCGAGGCTGAACCTGGACAGCCAGGACATGGGTGAGGGTCTCTCTTCTGTTAACGGCAGAAGCGGCAGCGGACGCGCAGATGAGCGCCCGCCCCTACACCCTGAGCCATGCGGGAACCCGGTTTCGTAGCCCCCAGGTCCAAATCCTTATGCGGCGCATACTCCGGCCGCAGTACACCCGGGTCGGGCTCACTCCACCCTTGGACGGACCAGACCGGATTCGTACGCGGTGACGACCAGCTGGGCGCGGTCCCGGGCACCGAGCTTGGCCATGGCCCGGTTGACGTGCGTCTTCACCGTCAGCGGGCTGACTTCGAGGCGCTCGGCGATCTCGTCGTTGGAGTGCCCGCCGGCGACCAGGACCAGCACCTCGCGCTCCCGGACGGTCAGCGAGTCGAGCCGTTCGCCGCGGGCCGGGTCGCGGTCGCCGTCGGCAGGGTCGTCCGTGGCGAGGAACCGGGCGATCAGGCCCGTGGTGGCCGCCGGGGAGAGCAGGGCCTGCCCGCCGGCCGCGATCCGGATGGCGTTCAGCAGCTCCTCGGGCTCGGAGCCCTTGCCGAGGAAGCCGGAGGCGCCCGCCCGCAGCGACTGCACGACGTAGTCGTCGACCTCGAACGTCGTCAGGATGACCACCCGGACGTCGGCGAGCTCGGGGTCGGCGCTGATCAGGCGGGTCGCGGCGAGACCGTCGGTGCCGGGCATGCGGATGTCCATGAGCACGACGTCCGCGTGCTGCTCCTTGGTCAGCCGGACCGCTTCCGCGCCGTCGGAGGCCTCGCCGACCACCTCCATGTCGGGCTCGGAGTCGACGAGCACGCGAAAGGCGCTGCGCAGCAGCGCCTGGTCGTCGGCGAGCAGGACACGGATGGTCATGCGGGGTCCTCCCCGGTCGGTGTGCGGTTCTTGAGCGGCAGGATCGCATGGACGCGGAAACCGCCGCCGTAGCGGGGACCGGTGGTGAGGGTGCCGCGCAGGGCGCCGACGCGCTCGCGCATGCCGAGCAGCCCGTGGCCGCCACCGCCGTCCTGGGTCCCGTTCTCGCCGCTGCCGTCGTCGAGCACGGTGATCTCGATGTTCGGCCCGACCCGTACGACGCTGACCTCGGCCTTGGCCTGGGGCCCGGCGTGCTTCTGCACGTTGGTGAGGGCCTCCTGGATGATTCGGTAGGCGGCCAGGTCGACGGCGGCGGGGAGGGTGGTGCCCTGGTCGGCGCGGGCGACCTCGACGTGCAGGCCTGCGCTGCGGAAGGTGCCGGCGAGTTCGTCGAGGCGGTCCAGGCCCGGCGCGGGTTCGGTGGGGGCCTCCGGGTCGCCGGACTGCCGGAGCAGGCCGACGGTTGCGCGCAGTTCGTTGAGGGCGGAGCGGCTGGCCTCGCGGACGTGCGCGAGGGCCTCCTTGGCCTGGTCGGGCCGCTTGTCCATGACGTGGGCGGCGACCCCGGCCTGCACGTTGACCAGGGCGATGTGGTGGGCCACCACGTCGTGCAGGTCCCGGGCGATACGCAGGCGTTCCTCGGCGACCCGGCGGCGGGCCTCCTCCTCGCGGGTGCGCTCGGCACGCTCGGCGCGTTCGCGGATGGCCTGGACGAAGGCGCGGCGGCTGCGGACCGCGTCACCGGCGGTGGCGCCGATACCGGTCCAGGCGAAGATGCCGAGGTTCTCCTGGGCGTACCAGGGCAGGGGTCCGGCGGCCATGGCGGCGCCGGTCAGCACGGTCATCGTGAGCAGGCCGACCCGCCAGGTGGTGGGGCGGTCGGTGGTGGAGGCGACGGTGTAGAGGGCGATCACCGCGGACATCGCGACGGGGGCGCGGGGGTCGCCGGTGACGGACTCGATGACGGACAGCGTGCCCGTCAGGGCGAGGACCGCCATGGGGGCGCGGCGGCGGAAGACCAGGGCCGCGGCGCCGAGGGTCATGAGGAGGAGGCTGAGGGGGTCGGGGGTGCGCAGGACCCAGCTGACGCTGTCGCGGTGCCGGGGTTCCACGAAGGAGCCGGCGACCATGCAGACCAGGACGGCGAGGGCGAGGACGGCGTCCAGGGCCAGGGGGTGCGCCTTGGCCTGGTGCTTGGCCCGCGCGAGGGTGCTCACGGGTGTTTACGGTAGCTGGGCTCGCCGTGGCTGTGTGAGGTGCTCGGAGTCGGGGCTGAGGGCGGGGCGCTGGCGCAACCCGGCGCTGCGGGGTGCCGCTGCGCCCCACCGTGCCGCCCCCAGCGGCACGCATGCCCGCAGCGGGGGCGGCACGCATGCCTGCGGTCACGTCAGCCCGGGATCAGCCCGTCGTCGCTCAGGAGCTCCCGGACTTCCTCCAGCGTCGCGTCCGGGGACGGCAGGATCAGTTCCGACGGTTCCAGGGAGTCGTCCGGGAGGGGGGCGCCCAGGTCGCGGACCCTGGTCAGGAGGGCCTGGAGGGTGCGGCGGAAGCCGGGGCCGTCGCCGTTCTCCATTTCCGCCAGGAGTTCGTCGTCCAGCTTGTTCAGCTCGGCGAGGTGGCTGTCGGCCAGACTCACCTGGCCCTCCCCCATGATCCGTACGATCATGTCGCCCTCCTAGGCGTGGACCCCTACTGCTTGTCGAAGCGCGGAGTGTCCTGCGGCTGCTGCTGGGACTGCTGCCCGTTCGAGCCGCCCTCGATGGCCTGCTGCCCGCTGCCCGAGCCTCCGGCCAGTTCGGCCTTCATGCGCTGCAGTTCCAGCTCTACATCCGTACCACCGGAGAGCCGGTCCAGCTCGGCCTGGATGTCGTCCTTGTGCATGCCGGAGGGGTCGTCGAGGGCGCCGGAGGCGAGCAGCTCGTCGATCGCGCCGGCCCGGGCCTGGAGCTGGGCCGTCTTGTCCTCGGCGCGCTGGATCGCCAGGCCGACGTCGCCCATCTCCTCGGAGATGCCGGAGAAGGCCTCGCCGATCCGGGTCTGCGCCTGGGCCGCCGTGTACGTGGCCTTGATCGTCTCCTTCTTCGTGCGGAAGGCGTCGACCTTGGCCTGGAGCCGCTGGGCCGCGAGAGTGAGCTTCTCCTCCTCGCCCTGGAGCGTCGCGTGCTGGGTCTCCAGGTCGGTCACCTGCTGCTGGAGGGCGGCGCGGCGGGAGAGCGCTTCCCGGGCCAGGTCCTCGCGGCCGAGCGCGAGCGCCTTGCGGCCCTGGTCCTCGAGCTTGCCGGACTGCGACTGGAGCTGGTTCAGCTGGAGCTCCAGGCGCTTGCGGCTGGTCGCCACGTCGGCGACGCCGCGGCGGACCTTCTGAAGCAGCTCGAGCTGCTTCTGGTACGAGTAATCGAGGGTCTCGCGCGGGTCCTCGGCCCGGTCAAGGGCCTTGTTCGCCTTCGCGCGGAAGATCATCCCCATACGCTTCATGACACCGCTCATGGGCTTCGCGCGCCCCCTTCTGACCGACTCCGGCAGCTGCTCCTGCGACAGAACCCACAGTACGGGCCCTGCATCCATTACCGCACTGTTCGGGGACGGATGCGCTCATCCCCAAGGACGACTGCGTACGCTCCCGCTCCGGCGTAGGGAGTAGGTGGTCCCCGGGGTTACCGGAGCCGTACACCCCGGGAAACATCCGGAGGCGTGCGCAACGTCCCCTCTGTCCCCTTACTGACGACTGGTGTTGCCGGATCGTTCCCCACGGGGCTGGGGTCCATGCCCGGAAGCCCTTACCCTTGGGTTTTGTGTTCCGTAGCCGTGCGAAGGATGAGAAGGCCCAGGACGCCGACAAGGCGCCGGTGAACTTCTCCAAGCAGCCCCGCGACCCTCAGGCCCCCAAGGGCCGCCCCACGCCGAAGCGCAGCCAGGCCCAGAGCCAGCGCCGCAGCGTGGCCAACACGTCGATGACGCGCAAGGAGGCCGCCAAGCGACAGCGCGAGGAGCGCCGTACCGCGATGGAGCGGCAGCGCCAGGCGCTGGCGAGCGGCGACGAGCGCTACCTGCCCGCGCGTGACAAGGGACCGGTCCGCCGGTTCGCGCGCGACTTCGTCGACTCCCGCTTCAACATCGCGGAGTTCTTCCTGCCGATGGCCGTGGTCATCCTCGTGCTGAGCATGGTGCGGGTGGGCGCTCTGCAGAACATCGCGCTGCTGCTGTGGCTCGTGGTGATCGTGCTGATCGTGCTGGACTCGTTCGTCACGTCCTTCCGGCTGAAGAAGCAGCTGAACGAGCGCTTCCCGGGTGAGAACAAGCGCGGCGCCGTCGCCTACGCCCTGATGCGCTCCCTCCAGATGCGCCGGCTCCGGCTGCCGAAGCCGCAGGTCAAGCGCGGAGAGCGGCCCTGACCACGACGCCGTTCTCCGGGGGTGCGGCGGATGCCTGGCTGGACAAGCTGGGCGGGCTGCGCGATGTCGTCCGTCAGGAGCTGGTGGCCCGCCAGCTGGACGAGCAGATAGTCGGCCGGTTCCCGGTGGGTAAGCGCCTGCGGGTGCTGGACGTGGGGATGGGCCAGGGCACTCAGGCGCTGCGGCTGGCCCGGGCCGGCCACCAGGTGACCGGTCTGGAGCAGGACACGACGATGGTCGCCGCGGCCCGGGAGTCCCTCGCCGGGGAACCGGAGGGCATCCGGGAGCGGATGCGGATCATCGAGGGCGACGGCCGCGACACCGGCGTGCACTTCCTGCCGGGCAGTTTCGACGTGGTGCTGTGCCACGGCGTCCTCATGTACGTCGAGGAGCCCGACCCGCTGCTGGCGGGCCTCGCCCGGATGCTCGCGCCGGGCGGGCTGCTGTCCCTGCTCGTGCGCAACGGGGACGCGCTCGCGATCCGGCCGGGCCTGTCCGGTGACTGGTCCGGGGCCCTGGCCGCCTTCGACACGGTCTCCTACCGCAACCGGCTGGGCCTCGACGTGCGGGCCGACCGGCTGAAGGACCTGACGTCGACGCTCGCGGGGATCGGGGCGCCGCTGCACGCCTGGTACGGGGTGCGGGTGTTCACCGACACGGCGGCGGACGGCGCCGAGGCCCCGGCCGACGTGGAGACGCTGCTCGCGGTGGAGGAGAAGGCCGGGCGGACCGATCCGTACCGCGGGGTGGCCGCGCTGCTGCACCTGTGCGGCGTGCGGGGCTGACTCTCGGAAGAGGGGGTGTGGGCGAGGGCCGTCGGCCCCCGCCCACCGGGATCACGCCTCGGCCGCGTGCAGGCTCATCGGCCCGTAGATCTCCGTAGCGTCCTCGAACAGCCGCACCTGGTCGGCACCGCCCTCCTGGAGGGCCTTCCAGTGCTCGCCGATCCAGGACTCGGCGTCCCCCTGGGTGGGGAACTCCTCCGGCGTCACCGCGGGCTGGACCTCCGTCCCGTCGGTCTTCTCGAACCGCCACGTCCATGCCGCCATGTACGCCTCCCATGTGTGTGAGCACACTGCACAGCGAAAAGCCGGATCTTGGTCCGGCCCCTCCCAGAGCGTAAGCGCTCCGCTGGGTTCGGCGTTATATGCCTTGCGGGGTGCGGGGCGGTCGGACGCGTGCGGGTCGTCGTGGGCTGAGCGCGCCCGCGCGGCGGAGCCGCACATCGACACGGCCCGCGCCCCCAAGGGGGCGTCCCCATCACGCGTTACTCGTTGCGGCGGGTGAGAATCGGGGCGTGGAACTCACTCTGCTCGGTACTGGCGCGCCCACCGGACTCC
Source organism: Streptomyces sp. WAC04114 (assembly GCF_019733245.1). Taxonomy (NCBI): domain Bacteria; kingdom Bacillati; phylum Actinomycetota; class Actinomycetes; order Kitasatosporales; family Streptomycetaceae; genus Streptomyces; species Streptomyces sp. WAC04114. The sequence goes on along the minus strand of NZ_JAIGQA010000155.1, from coordinate 832 downwards.
CCCGCCCCGACTGTCCCTGCGCTGCCTGTGCGGCCGCTCTCGGGCCGGATGCGCGGGCGGCCACCGCGCTGCTGCTGGACGGGGCGCTGCTGCTCGACCTGACGCCGGGCGCGGCGTTCGCGGCGGCGCGGGCGGGGCGTTCCCTGACCGGCGTACGGCAGGTGCTGTTGTCGCATCCGCACAACGGGCCGGCGGTCGAGGTGCCCGCGGGGCTGCCGCAGCCCGGACGGGTGCCGGACGGGCGGGAGTTGACGCTGCTGACGGGGCACCGGGTGCGGGCGGTGGCGCTGGACGCGCCGGGCACGGGGTACGCGGTGACCGGGCCGGAGGGGCAGCGGCTGCTGTATCTGCCGCCGGGCGGGGCGCCCGCGGGTCTGGCGGAACCGGCCGAGGCGTACGACATGGTGCTCGCCGATGTCGTGGGGCGGCCGGACGCGCTGGCGAAGCTGCGGGCCGTGGGGGCGATCGGGCCGACGACCGACGTGCTCGCCGTCCATCTGGACCATGACGTGCCGCCCGGCCCCGAGCTCCGGCGGCGGCTCGCGGCAGCCGGGGCGCGGGCCGTGCCGGACGGGGTGACGCTGGCGGTGGGGGCGTACGAGGACGTGCCGGACGTGCCGCGGCGGACGCTGGTGCTGGGCGGGGCCCGGTCGGGCAAGTCGGTGGAGGCCGAGCGGAGGCTGGAGGCCTTTCCGGACGTGCTGTACGTGACGACCGATGCGGCCGCTCCCTGGCTGATCGTGGGGCTGGGCAATCCGGGGCCGGAGTACGCCGGGAACCGGCACGACGTGGGTTTCATGGTGGCGGATCTGCTGGCGGACCGGGTCGGGGG
>NZ_JAIGQA010000154.1:0-20133 GCF_019733245.1 Streptomyces sp. WAC04114 | reverse complement strand
GACGACATGGGCCAGCTCGGTGACGTTGCCCGGCCAGGCGTAGAGCTCGAGGGCGCGCAGGGCGTCCAGTGTCCAGGTCAGCGGCGGCTGCCCGAGGGCCGGCCGCCCAACCCCTGCCACGAAAGAAGGGCGTTACCGCGACCGCATCCGCGGCCCCTCCAGGCGACGAGACAGCGTGATGCCCGACTGAACACTTTGTGTCGACGATGACAATCTCTCGCCGGCCGTGTCGAGGGTGATCCGCAAGAGCCGGTCGCGAGAGGAGCGTCCGCGCTGGAGGGACTTTCGGCAGCGGTTGGGTATCACGGCGTTCTACTGCGAGCCGGGACTCCGCGGCGCCCATGAGAAGGGAGGCGTCGAGGGCCAGGTCGGTTACTGGCGTCGCAATTACCTGACGCCGGTGCAGCGGGTTGACTCCCTGGATGAGCTCAACGCCCGCTTCGCGGAGTTCGAGAGGGCGGAGGAGGCCCGGCGGATCGGGATGCGGAACCGAACCATCGGCCAGGACTTCGCCCAGGAGGCCCCGCTGCTGCTGCCCGAGGAAGGGGGCGAGACCTGCATCGCGTTCCCCCACGAGTGGACCGTTATGGCATGGTCGCGGTCCGGGTCTGCCGCTACTCGGTACCCGTCCGGTTCATCGGCCGCAAAAGTCCACGTGATGCAGCGATCCAGCGAGGTGGTGTTCTTCCACGGCCGCACAGCTCTAAAACTGACGCTCATCGTTGACACCTGGGTCTCCGATCACTACGGAGATCCACATGCCGAAGTCCACTCCCACCACCCCGCCGCTTGACCGCGAGGCCAAGCGGCGCTTGGCCGTCATACGTCACGTCGAAGAGATCACCGGGAACGTCGCGATGTCCTGCCGGTACTTCGGCATCAGCCGGCAGGCGTACTACACCTGGTACCGCCGCCACCAGGCCGAGGGTGTTGAGGGCCTGCGCACCCGCTCCGGCTAACGTCGCCCCCTCTTCCTCATCTGACGCGTCATCGTGGCACGACCTACCTGCCTTGATTTCTTTCGAGGGTGACGAGCCCGCCGTCATGGTCACCGCCGCCGGCACCACCTTGCGCGTCCCGCGCTCCCGGGTCCTCGACCTCCTCACCGCCGCCCAGGACGGCGGGGGCCCGTACCGGCAGCGCCGGGACCGCTTCCGCACCCTGCTCGTCGACTTCCTCCTGCGCGAGCTCACGGACATCGCTCCACGCCGCGGCCAGTCACCCACCATCCGCAGGGAGTTCGAGCGCAACCGCCGGGTGGAACGGCTCGTCGAACGGATCTGGCCGTCCCCGAGCGCCAAGGAAGCCCTGCGCAGCCTGTACGACTCCCCCGACCTGCTCCGGTCCTGCGCCGACAGCATCCTGGACGAGCACGAACAGGCCGTCCTGCACCGGCCCCGCGCCGCCACCGCCGGTGCCGAGCCCTGGACCCTCGACGACCACACTTGCCTCGAGGAGCTTGAATTCCTCATCAGCGGCGAAGTCCCGCCGCGCTACGGGCACATCGTCGTCGACGAGGCCCAGGACCTCACGCCCCTGCAGGCACGCGCCCTGTGCCGCCGCTGCGCGGCCGGGGGCTCGATGACCGTCCTCGGCGACCTCGCCCAAGCCACCGGCCCGCACACCCACACGAGCTGGGAGCGCCTCGGCACGCTCCTGTCCGACCATGGCGACTGGCGCGTCGCCGAGCTCACCACCAGTTACCGCGTACCCGCGGAGATCATGGAGTTCGTCGCCCCACTCGCCCGCGCGGTCGCCCCCGATCTGCCCTACCCGCGGGCGGTGCGCGAGGCGGGCGAGGACGCGGTACGGACCGTGGCGACCGTGCCGTGGAAGCTCCTCGAGGACACCGTCACCCAGGTGACGCGCCTCGTCGGTTCCAGCGACGACGGGAACAACCTGCGCTCCATCGCCGTCATCGTCCCCGACGACTCCATGTGGCTGGACCAGATCACCCGCCTCCTGGACGGAAACGACGACCTCATCGGCCCCCGTCGCGAAGCGGTCTCGGTGCTGGCCGCCGCGCAGGCCAAGGGCATGGAGTACGACCACGTCCTGGTCCTGGAGCCGGCCACCATCGCCGCCCGCGGTCCGGCCGGCCTGCGCCAGCTCTACATCGCTCTCACCCGCAGCACGCAGACCCTGACCGTGCTGCACACCGCACCTCTCCCGGAGGCCCTCACGAACACCGTCCCCTCCCCTGCCCCGGCCGAAATCCCCGGTTCCTCTCCCGCCGAGGTCCGGCCGGACGACGAGGCCGCCGTCCCCGAGATCGGCACGGACATCCGGGTGAAGGTCGTCGGCCCCGGCCCCGGCGGCCGCTACAAGGTCACCGCCCTGGCCCCGGCACTCGATCGCCCGATGATGCTCACGGTCCGGCACGGCTCCACCCCGCCCCGCACCGGCGACGGGCTGGACTGCTGGGTGTTCGCCAACGAGACCACCCATACCGTGCTCACCACCGACCAGCGTGGCCGTATGCCGGTCTCGCCCGCCATGGCGCCCCGCTACATCGCGGCCCTGGGCGTACTCGACGAGCTGGTGTCGGTCACAGACGGCGAGCCGCAGGACGCCCGCGCCCGCCTGTCCGAGCTGAAGGGCATGGCCAACCGCATTCTCCGCCGCGACCAGGCGGACTGGGTGGACGTGCGACGCGTCTCCTTGAGATCGAGCACACCCTGCCCGCCCGGGCCACCGGCCTCTACCTCGTCCTGTGCGAACCCCCGACCGAGGACTGGGCCGCCGAAGCCGTCCCCGACATCTTCACCGTGCACGTCCTGTGGCGCGCCCGGGACGGCTGGGGCGGCGAGGTCGTCGGCACGGCGCTCGAAGGGTGATCCGCTCCGTTCCCTTCCCACAGCGCCGACCTGCCGGGGAGCATCGACGCATCAAGTGGCGCGGATGAGTCGGGCCGTAGCGCACGAACAGCCGTCACCCGTCGTCGGCACCAGCATCCGGGCGTTTCCGCGGGCGCCGTCGGGCCGCTCCCGCGTACCGGGCCCTGTACCCGAAGGGTTCCGGCCGGTTGAAGCCGGGCAGCGAGATCCCGCTCGGGCGGACCGTGCCGGCGTACGACGTCGTCCAGGCCTTCAGCGGCCTGACCCGCCACCAGCAAGAAGGCCGACACGGACCGGCTCGCGAAGGCGCTGGACACGATCTCCGTCACGTTCAGGACGACCCGGACCCTGTACGACGGAGCGGCCGCCCGGTCACACCATGCACTCCCACGCCGTTCGACATCGAACGACATGGGGTGTCTGACCCGCCCGCCCGCTCGTCGACGGCCGTTTCCCGGAACTTGCGGCTCACAGACCATGGGTGGGTCTTGCAAATTCCGGCAGCGCTGGTCAGCTGCGACGGCGCGCCGACTCCTCGAGCCGTTCGACCAGTTCCGCAGCCATGGCCTTGATGGTTTCGAGCCCCTTATGCCCCCATGGTTGCGGGTCCTGGTCGACTACGCAGATGGTGCCGAGCACCACGCCGGTGCTGTCTATCAGCGGTGCGCCCAGGTAGGAGTGGATGCCGATCGCGTCGACCACCGGGTTTCCGGCGAACCGCGGGAAATCCCGGATGTCCTCCAGCACCAGCGCCCGGCGACGCTTGACCACGTGCGGGCAGATGCCCATGTCGATGTCGCGGGGCATGACACGGCCGGGCACCGGGTCGTGAAGCAACGGTGGTCCCACGTGCACAGGGGTGTCCTGTGCGGCGCTGTACAACCCTGCGAAGTACTGGCGGTCGGCGTCGAGGAAGAAGTTGACCCCGGCGTAGCAGCCGCCGGTGCGCTGTGCCAGCTCCCGTGCGAAGGCGTCGAGTTCCGTGTCCGGACGGGCTTCGATGCCCAGCGCGCGCAGCCGCTCGGATCGGGTACGCATCTGTGGGTCCTCCGGGGGGAGGAGCAGATGGCGCACGGCGATCCCGGACTCAGGCCCGGAGGAGGGGTGGGGCGGTGTCGCTGCCATGGGAACTCCTTGTCGTGATCAGGTGCTGGATCAGTTCGAGCAGCACGCGGATGCCCGTTCTCTGGACGCGGGCGTCGCACAGCGCCACCGGCACCTCCTGCCTGAGGTCGAGCGCGGTCCGCACCTCCTCCGCGTGGTAGCGGTGCGCGCCGTCGAACTCGTTGACGGCGACGACGAAGGGGATGCCGCGCCGCTCGAAGAAGTCCACCGCCGCGAAGGAGTGCTCCAGCCTGCGGGTGTCGGCGAGGACCACCGCCCCGAGCGCCCCCTCGGAGAGTTCGTCCCACATGAACCAGAAGCGCTCCTGTCCGGGTGTGCCGAACAAGTACAGGACATGGGACGGACTGAGGGTGATCCGGCCGAAGTCCAGGGCCACGGTGGTGGTGGCCTTGTTCTCCACTCCGTCCAGTCGGTCCGTGGCCGCGCTGACGGCGGTCAGCATCTCCTCGGTGCTCAGCGGCTCGATCTCGCTGAGCGTGTTGACGAAGGTGGTCTTTCCCACGCCGAACCCGCCGGCGATGAGCACCTTGATTCCCACCGGCAGGGCTTCGGCGGGCAGCGCGTCACAGTCGTTTGAGGAGGGCATCGCGCACCGCTTCCAGGAGGTCTCGATCAGGTAGTGCGTAGTGGTCCGCGGAGGGCGGGCGCGCCTGGCCTGCGACCACCGCGCCACCCTCAGCCAGATCGGACAGCAGCACCTTGACCACGGCGGCCGGCACCTGCATCCGGGCCGCGACCTCGGCGACGCTGACAGGGCTCTCGCACAGCGCCAGCACCTGCGCATGCTCCAGGCCGAAGGTGCCCTGCGTCTGGACACCGGTGGCCCGTACCACGGTCACGAGCGTGAAGTGGGACGTGGCCCTGGTCCGGCCGTCGCTCACGGTGTAGGGACGGACCAGCCGCCCGACCGCTTCGTCGGTCAGCGGTCCCTCGGGGAGGACCGGAGGCATCGGTTACCCCACCACGTGCCGTGGGGGCGTGGCCAGGTGCGGGCGCACGCTCTTCACCATCATGCCCATCTCGTAGCCCAGCACCGCCGCGTCCGCCTCGCGTCCGGCCAGCACCGCCAGCACCGCGCCGTGCCCGGCGGACGAGACGAACAGCATCGAGGTGCTGAGCTCCGTCACTATCTGCCGCACGTCGCCGCCGTCGTCGAAGCGCCGGCCCGCGCTGCGCGCCAGTGAGTACAGCCCACTGGCGAGCGCGGCCAACTGGTCGGCGGCGTCCGCGTCGAGCCCCTCCGCTGCCTTCACCAGTCCGTCCGAGGACAGCAACAAGGCGCTTCGGGTGTGCGGCACCCGGTTCACCAGACCTGTCAACAGCCAGGAAAGGTCTTCGCTCGCCACGATCGTGTACTCCTCTTTCGGCAGAAGGAAATGGCTTGGTGGACGGGGCCCCGGGCCTTCAGCGTGGCCTTCGGGTGTCAGGACGTCTCCGTTTCCTCGGCCCTGCGTAGTCCGGTCTGGAACGCGGCCATGAGACCCGGGTCGTGTGCGACGTCCTCGGAAGAACCACCGGCGCTGGGGACCGGGTGCGGCTGTTCGGCGGCCTGGTCCCGGCGTCGCCGAGGCAGCTGCGGACGGTCGTCCTCGCCGTCGGAGGGCATCGGGGCGGGCTGCGGTTCGGGATCGGACACGAGCGGATCCGCGACTACGGTCATCCCTGTCGCCGGGGGGTCCGTCGCATCGGACTCCACTGGGTCCTGCGGCTCCGCGTCAGGGGTCGCGACGGCGGGGTGCTCGGACGCGGGAGCTGCCGGCTGCGGGCCGAGCAGTGCCGTGGGCAACACCATGACGGCCTGAGTGCCGCCGTACACGTTGCTCTGCAACTGCACGGCGATGTCGTGCCGCTGGGCCAGGACCGAGACCACGTACAGGCCGATCCGGCCGTCCTGCAGCAGCTCGCCGAGGGCGACCTTGTCCGGTGCACCCAGCACCGCGTTCATTTGGTTGCGCTCGGCTGCCGACATGCCCAGGCCCCGGTCTTCGACCTCGATCGCCACCCCGGCGGCGACGGGTTCGACCCGCACGTGCACGGTCGTCTGGGGCGGCGAGAAGACCGTCGCGTTCTCCAGCAGTTCGGCCAGCAAGTGGACGACATCGACCACGGCGTGGCCGCTCACCGTTCCATCAATGGGTGGGACCAGCTTGACCCGGGCATACTGGTCGATCTCGGCGACGGCGGAACGCAGCACGTCGGTCAGGCCGACCGGACGCGTCCACTGGCGGTGGGTGTTCGCGCCGCCGAGCACGGCCAGGTTCTCGGCGTAGCGGCGGATCCGGGTGGACAGATGGTCCACCCGGAACAGCCCTTTGAGCAGGTCGGGGTCCTCGACCTCGTTCTCCAGGCTGTCCAGCAGACCTATCTCGCGGTGCACCAGTGACTCGAGCCGGCGCGCCAGGTTGGCGAACACCTCGAACTGCTCCAGCTTGGCACTGTGTTCCGCACCGAGCGCACCGGCGGCGGTCTCCAGCAGGGCTGCCTCCGCCTCGTGCCGGGCGGCGGCGATCTCGAATCCGAGTCGGGAGAGTTGGTCCGGGCCGGTCTGCGGGGGCAGTTCCGGCCGGCGCCGCACAGGGGGCTCCCCGGCCTTCAGCCGACGGAAGAGCGACTCCAGTTCGGCTCTGCCCTCGGCCGTGGTACGGATCAGCTCGGCCAGCTCGGCACGGTCCCGGTCGGCCGCACGGGACAGCTCCGTCCAGTGCTTGGTGACTGCTCGTGCCTCCGCCGAAGCCCTTGCACCCGCGATTCCGGCCGCCATGGCGCCAATGAGGACCACGCTGCCGGACATTGCCACCTGCTCCGCCCGGTCCAGGTGGCCATCACTGACCAGCGCGGTGGCTACCGCACCGGCCACGGCGACCACGCCCGGTGGCAGCACCGACCACAGCATCTGACGCCGCCTCAATGATCCGGCTCGCGACTCGGCCGTCACACGGGCGGTCACCGGCGCTACCGACCGGTCGTCCGGCGGCGTAAAAGGATCGGGCATGACAGTCCCTGGACAGTGCGATGATCAGGTTGAACGCGCACGTTACCCCGCACCCGATCTTCGGTGTCAGCCTCTGGCACGCACAGTGATCGAACCGTTGCCCTTATTTTCACACCACGGGCACCGACCCCGGTCCGGCCGCCCGGCCGGCTTCCCTCAGTGCGTCTTCTGATCCACCGCGGGTGTGACCGCTTCCGACCACATGCAACTTGTTGTTGGGATGCACCTACCCTCCGGGAGCGCACGGAGCTGGTCGGTTTCGTCGTCCACGAGGACCTGAACGGGTACGCGGATGCCGGTTACGAGCGCATCCGCAAGGCGCTCGCCGACGAACTGACCCGCCAGTGCCCGCAGTTCAGCACGGCTCTCGCGCTCGCCGCCTGGGAGAGCGAAAGCTGGTCGCTGCTGTTCCCGGACGCCTTTCCGCATGTGCGTCCGCGGTGGAAGGTGCCCGCGAAGCTCCTGAACAAGGACACCGGGCGGATCAGGGACGCCAAGGAGAAGCTCAAGCGGGGGCTCGGTCTGCCGGTCTTCCGGGAGAGCGACGGCCCCGCGGTCGCCCGCAAGGCGCTGGAACACCGGCTGATCCCCACCCCGCGCGGCGGCAACCGCTCGTACGCGGACTTCGTCGGGGACCTCACTGACTGGACCTGACCGCCTCACGATCTCCCGTGCACGGTGTTCCCGGATCAGCCGCCGGACAGTGTCGCCGCCACCGCCTGGAACCAGGCGCCGTAGGAGAAGGGTTCGGGTGGGCCGACCTCCATGCCGAGTTCGGCGGTTGCCAAGGCGTAGTCCCCCTCGTCCAGGGGGAGGGCGAGCAGTTCGTGGAGTTCGCCCACGAGGCGTGCTACCAGGTGGGGGTCGGTGGTGGCGGCGTAGTCGGCGACGGCCTCGTCGTGGTCGGGGAACTCGTCGACGATGTCCTGCGAGAACCAGCCCCCGAGGAGTTGCGCGGTTTCCGGGAAACGCGCGTGCCACTCCCAGTGCGTCTGCGGGGACGACGGTTCCGGGACGTCGCCTTCCTCGACGCTCTTCCTCAGGTGGTCGGCCAGCACCGTCAGCCAGTCGCCGATCTCGGACTGGGGCATCCCGGTGTCCGGGATCGCGTAGAACTCGCCCAGCTCGAGCCGGAGGCGGCCCGGCGGGTTGCGGCTGTACTCGCGCAGCTGGCGCTCCGCCTCCGCGATGGCCCAGGGGCGGGTGTGCCAGGTGTGACGGAGGTACGCGTCCAGCGCGCGGCTGCGCCGCTCCGGGGTGTCATCGGCCGGCTGCCCCAGGTAGGCGCGCATCACCTGGTCCAGCTCGCCGTACCGGCGGTCGTGTTCGAGCGGCTTCATGGACATGTGCGGGCAGCCCCTACAAGTAGAACGGGACGGTCGTGTGGACGACGAAGCCATGCGGGCTCGACGGCTCGCGGCGCAGCACGACGCGTGCCGCGCGGACGTCGACGGGCCCCCGACCGGCCAGCAGGTCGGCCTCCAGCTGGACCCGGCCCACGGGCTCCTCGCGGGAGGGCCAGGCGGCCTCGATGGCGAGGCGGGCCCGGGTGCCCTGGGCGAGCCAGCGGTGGATGACCTGCTCGTTGGCGGTCACCACCTGTTGGGTGGCCCAGTGGGCGGTCCCCCGGTCGGGATAGGAGGCGGAACGGGTCAGCACGGGGACATCCTCTCAAATGACCTGGTCAGGAGCTGCGCTCGTTCGGGATCAGCAGCCGAATCACAGGTCGTTGAAGTTCCAGAACAGGCCGACCTCGGTGTCCGAGACGACGACGAGGCCGCAGTCCTCTGTGAAGACGGTCATCGGGCTGTACTCCAGGCTCTCCAGCGTGAAGTCGAGTGTGCCGGGCGCGCTGCCGGTCCGGCCGACGTTGGTGTGAAAGGTGGCCGCGTCCCCGTACCGCGCGAGGACCGTGCGTGCCATCGCCCGCAGTTCGTCCGGTGACTCGTCGAAGTACTGGAGGTTGGACAGGGTGCAGCCGCCCTCGGTGAGGGCCAGGAGCAGGTTCTCGGCACTGTCCCGGTCAATCTCTTTGAGGCGCGGTCTGACGTACTCCGGGGGGTGGCCGACGAAGGGCCATGTGGGGTTCCCGACACGTTCGGGGTCCTCTCCCGCGTCGTCGACGCGGGCCCATCCCCTGGGGTCTGGCACGGCCCGGGCCATCAGCGCGAGGACATCGAGGGTCCAGTCCTCGTGACTGCGCAGGCCGGTGGCGATGTACGCGGTCGCATCCCTGTACAGGTGACGTACCGCGGCCTCCCAGGACGCCTGTTCGGCGGACATGTGGTGCGGACCTTTCTCGGAGGGTTGCTAGGGCTTGTAGGGCATCGACGTCATGACGGTGAACGGCGGGTTGCGGCTGCTGTCGTACCTGAGACGCGTGTCGATGCCGGTGACGTCGTACGCCTTGGCGTTCATGCCGCCCTCCTTGTACCCGGACAGCGGGTCGTTCGGGTCCACCGGCTGCTTGAACACGCTGCGGCCGCTGGTCTCGCCGTTGGGCGCCGTCGAGTAGAACGGCTTGGACTTACCCTCCTCCGGCGGCGGCGGGCCCTTGATCCACGCCTCGATGGCGGACTTGTTCCGGTTGAGGTTGTACTCGGTCAGCTCCTCAGCCCGCTGGTAGCTCGGGAAGGACGACGCGGCGCCGGGGTACGGCTTGCCGTGCGGCCAGGCCTGCGTCGGGCCGTTCGTCTGCTGGTCGCGCAGGCGCTGCGCGAGCTGCTCGTCCGTCTTGCCGACGTGCTTGTCCAGGGTGTGGCCGTTCTCCATGTACTCGTTGGCGGCGAGGTTGAGGTCGTACTTGCCGGTCGAGTCGACCTTCAGCCAGACCTGCGAGTCCTTGAACTCCTCCAGGGCCCGCATGCCGAAGCCTTCCGCACGGGCCTCCTGGGCCTCGTACTTCGGAGCGCTCCGGTGTGCCTCGTCCAACGGATCCATGAGCGCGTCAAGTTGCGGGACGAGCGCGTCGACCCGTCGGTTGTACTCGGTGACGATCGAGTTCAGCTTGGCGGTGTCCATGTTCAGGACGATGCCCTGGCCCAGCTGGCTCGCGCCCTTGGCGACCCCCTTGACCACGCCTTTGACCAGGCCCTTGACGTCGTCCATGCCGACGCCGTCCTTGAGGTTGACCTCGACCTTGGGAATCGCGTCGCGCACGGCCTCGATGTAGACGTCCCACACCTCGCGATTGAGGTAGACGGCCGCCTCGGCGAAGTCGTAGAGGAGATCGCTGACTTTCTGAGCCGTGTCGAAGAGCACGGTCATCACGGGGTGGGTGGCGGTCTGCGAGGAGGAGCTGTCGTGTTTCCACTCGTAGTTCTCGCGGCTCTTGCCCCACGCCGTCGTGCCCCACAGCGAACTGCAGAACTGACGCATCGCGTCGTGCCACTCGCTGTTGGCCTGCTGAGTGATGCTGCTGACGTTCCCGGTCAGCCCGCTCTCCGCCATGGAGAGCGCGCTGGTCGTCGCCATCCACGCCTTGGACAGCGAGTTCAGGTAGTGCTGCTGTGGAAACGGATAGACCTCGGCGACCTTGCCCATCCGGAAGGCGTGCTTCACCACCGGCCTCAGCACGTCCCGGACCGGCTCGGGCACCCACTCGAGGAGCCCGCGGATGAAGTCGTCGCCGCCGTCGTCGTCGCCCCACTTCAGATTCGGCACGGAACCGTAGGCGGGCGGCTTCTCGAGGACCTTCGGCAACGGCTGGACGACCGGCTTCGCCTGCCCCGTGGGATCGTTGGCCGCCTCCGCCTTCGCATAGGTATTGGCCGTCGAGGTGAAGCCGACTGCCGCTCCCCCGATGCTGACGACGCTCTTGGCCCACACCTCGAGGAAGCGGTTGCCGACCTTGACGTACGACGTCGCGAACGCCTGGGGCGAGGTGCCGTAACCGCCGGCGTCCGGGTACTTGTGCAGGTCGTCGAGCAGGCTTTTGGCGCCTTTGTCCATCACCGTCTGCTGGCTCGCCACACCGCCGGAGACGCGGTGGAGGTCGGCCGGCTTGACGTCTATGGTGCCGTTCTGGCCCGGCGGTGGCGTCCCCATCAGCCGGCCCCCCAGCCGCGCAGCACGGCCTGGTGGGCTGCCGCATAGTTGATGTGGCTCGTGGTCGCACACTCGTGCAGCCACTTCTGGGCCGCCTGGAGGTCCTCGGCCGAACGGTCCCACTCGTCGAGCTTTTCGACGAAGACCTCGCGGGCCTCCCCCTCCCAGGACAGCACGACCGGCACGACCCGGTCGTGGAGGTCGTCCAGACTGTCGTTGAGCTTCTTGAGGATGTCCTCCAGTTCGGCTGCGAGTTCGCGGAGGGTGGCGAAGGAGACGGTGATGTGCCCGTCGTCCGCGCTCCCGGTCGGCATGGTTCCCCGTTTCGTAGGTGTCGTCGTCGCGGTTGCGGCAGAGGTTCTCGGAGAGGCCGTCAGAAGGAGTCGAGACTGCTGCGCGGAGGGACTGGCCCGGTCGTCTCCGGATTCGGTGTCGACAGTTTGTCGACCTCGCTGTCGATGTCCACCGGAATGCTCCGCAGTCGGGCCATCACGTCCAGCTCCTGTTCCGTGAAGCCGTCCCGACTCAGACGTACGGCCTGCTCGAGGTGCCGGATCACTTCGCGGATGCGCACGGCGTCCTCGGCCGCCGCCCGGTGGAACCCGCGGTACGCCGTCGCCGCCGGTCCTCGCCAACCCGCCTCGATGCGGTCGACGATCGCGTCCATGCGCCTGACCTGCTTGTCCAGGTGATCCTGCATGTCGTCGAGGTCATCGGCCAGTTTGGTGAGGTCCTGGCTCGACGCTCTCAGATCGACGCCGCCCTCTTGGCCCGCGCCCGCACCACGTACGCCCATGCTCCGTACCTCCGCCCCCGTGACCTCGGCATGACAAATCGCGTATGCACAGTGATCCTAACCTCGCGCTCTCTGGAGGCCGGCCCCAGCGGCGGCCCAGGGGAGGGCAGTCGGCGGGAAGGCGCCGTCCGGTCATGGGCATCACCGGGCACCTGCGGCCCGTCCTTGCCGGGCGGCCGGGGTCCGGGATTCGACCAGGTGGGTACCGATGTCCGAGGTGGGCGTTATTTTTGACGCTGATCGTCGGCGGCCCCGGTAACCGTCCTGTCCGAAATGGTCCTCGTGAAGCCCACCCTGGCCGCCGCGCAGCTCCGCGGCAGTCTGACGCAGTACCTCACGACGACGTACGCGCTGGCCGACGAGGACACGCCGCTCGCACTGGAGCGGTTTCTCGGGGATCTGGAGACGGGCATCTTCCGCGGGCCGTATCTGCGGATCAGGACGCCGTTCCATCCGGCCGACGAGGGGCGGCGGGCGGCGCTGGAACGGCAGCCGTCGTTCACGCCGTGGCGGCATCAGGCGAAGGCGTGGGAGCGGCTGAGCACCTACAAGGGGACGGCCGAGCCGACGCTCGTGACGACCGGCATCGGATCCGGCAAGACCGAGTCGTTCCTGATTCCCGTGCTCGATCACTGCCGGCGGCAGAAGTCGCTGGGGCGGCGCGGGTAAAGGCCGTGCTGCTGTACCCGATGAACGCGCTCGCCACCGACCAGGCGGGCCGTATCGGCGACTACCTGGCGCAGCGCGAACTGGTGCAGGTGACGGCCGGTCTCTACATCGGCGACAAGCCGGACACGGACTTCCGGCGGGTGATGACGCGACGCGAGGAGATGCGCCAGGCGCCGCCGTCCGCGAATGGCGCTCGCTCCTGCACGAGCTCGGCGAGGACGGCTGGGACGCGGAGTTCCTGCACGACGAGTGGACCCAGGTGATCCTCGGTCAGGCCATCACCTCCCGCACCGAATACTTCCGGGCGCGCCGCGCCGGACGCGGACGCACGGTCAGCCGACCCGAGCGCGCCGAGATCTGGCAGCTCGCCGAGAGGTTCGCCCAGCGCCTGGAGCGGCTGGAGGTGCAGACCTGGGACCAGATCGCGGAGCGGGCGGCGCAGCTGGAGACCGAACGCGCCCGTCGGATCCAGGCCATCGACCGGCAGCGCGAGGAAGCCGGCGGCCTCGACAACGTCCATGTGGCCGACGGTTCGGGCGGCTGGCTGCGGTACCGGTACCGGCACATCGTCGTGGACGAGGCCCAGGACCTGCGGCCCGCGCACGGGAAGATGCTGCGTGCGATGACCGCCCCGGACCGCAACGACCTCTTCCTGGTCGGTGACACCCACCAGCGCATCTACAAGAACCAGATGACGCTCGGCAGCCTCGGCATCAACATCCGCGGCCGGTCGTCGAAGCTGTCGTTGAGCTACCGGACCACCCGGCAGATCCTGCGCTCCGCGCTGAACGTGCTCGGCGACGAGACGTACGACGACCTCGACGGCGGCGGTGAGACGCTGGCCGGGTACCGCTCAGTGCTCAGCGGCGCCGTACCCGACCTGCACAGGCTGGGCGGCTGGGCCGACGAGCGGGAGGCCATCGCCGCGCTGATCGAGTCCTGGGGTCAGGTGCCGCACGAGCAGATCGCCATCGCCGTGCCGACCAACGACATGGCGAGTGAAGTCGCGTACACGTTGGCCCAGCACGGCATCCGGGCGCTGGAGATCGGCCCGGACGGCCCCCGCGGCGACAGCGGCGTCCACATCGGCACGATGTTCCGTTTCAAGGGGCTCGAGTACCAGCGCATGATCATCGCCGGGGTGACCGACGGGCTGGTGCCGCGCGCGAGCGTCCGGCAGCGGCGGACCACCGACCCGGCGCGGTACAGGGCCGAGATGCAGCGCCCGCTCCCTGCTCTTCGTGGCGGCCACGCGCGCCCGCGACAGCCTCAACGTCTTCTGGCACGGGGAGCCGAGCCCGTTCCTGGAGGAACTGATCCGGGTTCGGCCACCGGTCGCGGCGTGATCGGCCTCTGGGATCGTGCCGCGGTTCGCTTCGGTCAGCGTGGCATGACCGGCCCCTGAGGCACGAGGAACGGTCGCTGAGGATCCTCCGGCGGCACCCTGCGGGTCGCAAAGGCCGGATCGGGGTCCGGCAGGTACGGAGCGAGGGCCGCATACACGTCCGCCGCCCAGCTGGGACGGTCCTCGGGGCGCTTGGCGAGCAGTGCGTGCAGCAGGTCCTGCAGAGCGGCCGGAGCATCGACGCCGCGGTCGGCCAGCCTCGGCGGAGACGCGGTGAGGTGCCGGGTCACGAGTTCGGCGGGGCCCTCACCGCGGAAGGGAGGGTGTCCGGTGAGCATGTGGTGCAACAGGCACCCCACCGCGTACAAGTCGCTGCGGCCGTCCAGCGGCTGTTCGCCGGCCAGGAGTTCGGGCGAAGGCCTCAACGCGGTGAAGCACTACGACGACAAGGTCGACCGGCAGGGAGAGTTCCGCGGTATGCAGCTGTTGGGCGGCGAGTTCTACTGCCCGCTGATGCCCACCCCGCTCGTCACTGCGGGCGCCACATACATCGACAGCCGCACGGACGAGGACCGCGCCCACGGACTCAATCTGATTCAGTCCCGGAAGGACTACCAGGCCAAGATCAAGGAGTACGGGCCCGCAGGGGACCAGCGTCGGCAGTGCCCCGCCCTCGGGCCGCACGCCACGGTCACCTGCTACCGCCGGCCCCAGCCACGCCCGTCCACCGTCGTCGACCTCGACGCCCCCACTGTCCGCACCCCGGCAGCCCTGCCCACCATCCCCAGGCCCAAGCGGGACACCCCCGTCTACCCCGACATCTGCAGAGGGAAGAGCGTCACCGTCCCGGGCACCGTGTTGGCCAAGTGGCGGCAGAAGTGCCCCCTGTTCACCCCTCTGTGGCAGGAAGCCTGGTCCGGACTGCGCAGTCAGAACGAGGGCGGCAACGGCAACCTCAAGAAGTCCGCCCTCGACACCATCGACAATCCCCAGCTCCGCCTGCCGCACGGACGCGACGCACAGACCCTGCTCAATGCCGTCATCACCTTCGTGGCGAACCTCAGAGCCATCCGACGGTTCCTCCGCGACCAGGGCATCCAGCCCCGCAAAGCCAGCACGCAGAGCGCCGCAACCCAACCCGGTGAGCCCTCCGACCCGCCCCCTGGCGCGACCGCTTCCGACCGAGCAGGTCGACCCGCCGCCACGCGAGTGACACACCTCCGCCGCGCTCCGCCCCCTGAAAACCCCACATGCCTGCGCCACGGCTACCAGCCGTCGCGCAGGCATGTCCTGTTTCCGCAGGTGAGAGGCGCAGTACCTGGACCGCCACCGCCTCACCCCCTCATCGAGCCGATCACGAGGCTCAAGGCCCCAGAAACGACGAAATACCGGCGAGTCACATGACTCGACCGGTAATTCGTGAACGCTTCGGGACGATCTCGTGAACGTCCCGTCTGTGTCCGAGGGGGGACTTGAACCCCCACGCCCGATAAAGGGCACTAGCACCTCAAGCTAGCGCGTCTGCCATTCCGCCACCCGGACCAGGTGTCTGCCGCCCTGCCAGGGCTGTTCCCCGCGGCGACATGGACAACAATACCAAGCTTTCGGAGTGCCTTTCACCTGCGTTTCCGTCCGCCTGGCGGGGGTCCGGGACCTCACGGACCGATACCTCTAGGGTCACACCATGAGTGACTGGATGGTTACGCAGAGCTCCTCGACGGGGCGTCGTCCGCGTGCGCTGTCACCGCTCAGGGAGCATCTGCGGGACACGTTCTGGTTCGCCCCCACCGCGGCGATGGTGAGCGTCTTCGTGGTCTGGATCGGGGCGGAGGCGCTCGACACCGCCATCGTCGACGCGCTCCAGCGGGAGAAGGACTACGAGACGCTCGACGAGCTGCTGCGGTTCGCGGAGGACGCGAAGGCCGTGGTGAGCGCGGTCGGCTCGGCGATGATGACCTTCATCGGTGTGGTCTTCAGCATCTCGCTGGTGGCCGTGCAGATGGCGAGCGGGCAGTTCACTCCGCGCGTGGTGCGGCTCTTCGTCCGGAGCCGGATCACCAAGGCGACCTTCGCGGTGTTCCTGGCGACCTTCGTACTGACCCTGCTGGTGCTGACGAGTTTCGACACTGTCGACGACCCCCGGTCCGTCACGACGGTGCCCCTGGTGCAGTCCGTCCTCACCCTTTGCATGGTCGGGCTGAGCCTGCTGCTCTTCGTGCTGTACGTGAACGCGACCCTGCGGCTGATGCGGATCAGCCATGTGATCGCGCGGATCGCCTCGGAGTCGTTCCGGGTGCCCGCCTCGATGCCCGTCCCGGTGAGCGGACAGGCGGCTCCCGCCCCCGGCACGGAGACCGCGTGGGTGCCGCACGACGGCCGGGCGGGAGTGCTGCGGGACGTGCACATCGCGCGGCTGGTGCGGGTGGCCCGCAAACACGGGGTCGTGCTGCGGCTGATCCCGCGGATCGGGGACTTCGTGGTGCCCGGCATGCCCGTGCTGGCGGTGCACGACGGGCCCGTCCCACCGCGCAGGGCCCTGCGCTACGCGATCTCGGTCGGGGTGGAGCGGACCTACCACCAGGATCTCGGTTTCGGACTGCGGCAGTTGGCCGACATCGCGCTGCGCGCCCTGTCCCCCGCGATCAACGATCCGACGACCGCCGTCCAGGCGCTGGACCGTGTCGTCCAGTTCCTGGCCGCGCTGAGCCGGCGCCCGCTGGACGCCGCCCTGCACCGGGACCGGGCCGGTGCGGTGCGGCTGGTGCAGCCCGTGCCGGACTGGACCGAGCTGGTGGATCTCGGGTTCACCGAGGTACGGGGATGCGCCGTCGGGAGCCCGCAGATCTCCCGGCGCATGCTGGCCGGCCTCGACGACCTGCTCCTGCTCGCACCGCCGGAACGCCGCGAGCCGCTGCTGCGCCATCGCGAACTGCTCCGGCAGGCCGTCGAGCAGGCCGCGCCGACCGCTTCGGACCGCGACTTCGCGCTGCGCCCGGACCGGCAGGGCATCGGCTGAGCGACGGACCGGGGCAACGGGCGCGGGACGACGTACCGGGGCAGTGGGCGCTGAACCACGTCCGGGGCAGCGGGCGCTGAACCACATCCGGGGCAGCGGGCCGCGCCACGACGGACCGGAACACGTCCTGCCGCTGCGGCGTCCGACGCCGGCCCTGTCGTCGCGAACCCCGCGCGGAACCGGCGCCGGACGCGCCCCCCCTGGCCGGCTCCATCTCGCTCTTCGCCGGCTGCGTGGCGCTGTTCCTGAGCCCGCCGGGACGCGACAGGAAGACGGGTCGGATCTCCCCCAACCCGCAACCGCTCGGCGAGGACACAGCCTGACATGACGGCAGATCCGTACGAAGCGAGGACGTCCCCCTTCCCCAAGAGGGGGCTGTTCCTGTTCTTCGCGTTCCTGTCCGGCTTCGGCAGCGGGGCGTTCTACCCGCTGTTCGCGGCACTCATCCCGGACTACTCGGGGAGAACTAGGCCCCTACCCGTCCGGGGAGGGGCCTCCTCAGGTCCGTACGCCGGTCGGCACCTCCCCCGTCAGCACTTCTCCCTCAGGGAGTGCAGGTGTGCGCTGGAGCGGCGCGCGAACGTGAAGGACTCGGCCGGGTTGTCGTGCTCGGCCTGCCAGTGGTGGGCCAGGCGGTGGCCGCGCAGCCGGGTCACGGCGGAGATGAACCGCTGGTAGTCGATGTCGCCGTCGCCTACGTCGGTCATGTTGTAGCCGTACGGGTTCGACGGGTCGCTCTCGCCGTCCTTCACGTGGAAGAGCGGGTAGCGGTCGGGCTGGCGCAGGACGTAGTTCAGCGGCTCGAAGGGCGCGGGGGTGCCGTCGGGCCGCTTGGAGAAGCGGAACTGGCCGACGTACGCCCAGTAGATGTCCATCTCCAGGTGGACGAGGTCCGGGTCGGTCTCCTTGAGCAGGACGTCGTAGAGGCGGACCTTGGGGTTGTCGGTGGCGAAGGAGAACTCCTCGGAGTGGTTGTGCTGGTAGAACTTCATGCCGCGGGCCCGCGCCGCCGCGCCGTAGGTGTTGAAGTCCTCGGCGGCGCGCTTCCAGGCGTCGACGGTCGAGCCGTAGCGGAACGGGCCGGAGGCCGTGCCGATGTGCTTGAGGCCGAGGGCCTGGGCGTCGTCGAGGACCTTGGTGAGGTTCTGGGCGAAGGTGTAGGCGTTCGGGTCGTCGGAGTAGTAGCCGACGTGGCTGCCGATCGGGTTCAGGCCGTGGTTGCGGGCCAGCCGCTTGAGCTGGGCGAGCGTGATGGGGCCGGCCGAGCCCTGGGTGTATCCGGCGAACTCGACCTCGTCGTAGCCGTACCGCTCCAGTTCGGCGAAGACGGGGCCGAAGCCGAGGGTGGAGACCCTGTCGCGCAGGCTGTAGAGCTGGATGCCGAGGCGGCCGGGCGGCAGGACGGGGCGGCCGCGGCCCTTGGCGCCGGACGTGGTGGCGGGCGTGGCGCCGCCGGGGGCGGCGGTGCCGGTGGCGGCGTTCGCCGGGGCCGCGGCACCGAGCAGAGCGGCGGCGGTGGCACCGGCGGCCACGCCGAGCATGCCTCGTCTGCTGAGGCGGTGACCGAGTTCGGGGTCGGGCTGGCAGAAGCGGCTCATGCGTGGAACTCCTCGTGATCGCGGGGCGTTGTCAGTGGTGAGTGCTTCACTTGTGACCAGTCGGTACCGAGGGCTGTGACCTCAGGTGAGACCGGCGAGTCGGAGCAGCAGTGACTTCACATCGGTGGCCGCGACGCGGTCGCCGACAGCACGGGGGGTGGAGCAGATGAGGAGCGGACCGTCGTCGTCGCTCTGCGGAAGGCGGCCGTGGCTGCCTCGAATAGGTGAGGGGTCCAGGGGCACGACCGCCATGCGGTAGCGCATGCCGAGCTTCTTGCGCGCCAGTGCGGTGGCTGCCTTGACCTTGACGTACGGGTCGAGGGGATCCATGAAGAGTTCGACCGGGTCGTAGCCGGGTTTGCGGTGGATCTCGACCAGCTGCGCGAAGTCGGGCGCGCGGTCGTCGTCGAGCCAGTAGTAGTACGTGAACCAGGCGTCGGGTTCCGCCACGGTGACGAGCTCGCCCGCGCGCGGATGGTCGAGGTGGTGGGTCTTCTTGCCCTCATCGTCCAGGAGTTGGGCGATGCCGGGCAGGCCGTCGAGGGCCGCTCGTGTGGCGTCGAGGTCCTCGGGGCGGCGCACGTAGACATGGGCGATCTGGTGGTCGGCGACCGCGAAGGCGCGGGACGCCATCGGGTCGAGATACTCCATGCCGGCTTGCGTGTGCACCTCCAGCAGCCCGGCGCGGCGCAGGGCGCGGTTGATGTCGACGGGCCGGTTCACGCGGGTGATGCCGTACTCGGACAGGGCGACGACGGTTCGGCCCTCGGCCCGGGCGTCGTCCAGCAGCGGGGCCATGGCGGCGTCGAGGTCGGCGGCCGCCTTCAGGGAGCGCGGGTCGTCGGGGCCGAAGCGCTGCAGGTCGTAGTCGAGATGAGGGAGGTAGCAGAGCGTCAGGTCCGGGTGCCGGGTGCGGATGATGTGGCGGGTCGCGTCGATGATCCATCGGCTGGAGACGAGGTCGGCTCCGGGGCCCCAGAAGTGGAACAGGGGGAACGTGCCGAGCTTGTCGGTGAGTTCGTCGTGCAGTGCGGCCGGCCGGGTGTAGCAGTCGGGCTCCTTGCGGCCGTCGGCGTAGTAGACCGGACGGGGGGTGACGGTGATGTCGGTGTCGGCGCCCATGGCGTACCACCAGCAGATGTTCGCGACGGTGTAGCCGGGGTGGGCGCGGCGGGCGGCGTCCCAGAGCTTGTCGCCGGCCACGAGCCCGTTGTGCTGGCGCCACAGCAGGACGTCGCCGAGTTCGCGGAAGTACCAGCCGTTGCCGACGATGCCGTGCTCCGAGGGCATGGTGCCGGTGAGGAACGTGGACTGGGCGGCGCAGGTGACGGCGGGCAGGACGGTGCCGAGCGGGGCACGGGAGCCGGACTGGCCGAGCGCCTTGAGGTGGGGCATGTGGTCGAGGAGACGGGGGGTGAGGCCGACGACATCGAGGACGAGGAGCGGGGTGGGGCGGATCGTGGTGGCGGCCGGGTCGGACTGCTCATGAGGGCCGGTGCTCATGGCAGCTCCTTCAGGCCGAGGTCGGTCAGCAGGTCGCGGGCGAGGGTGAGTTCGGCGGCGATGCCCTCGGCGAGCTGGGTGCGGCCCTTGGGGCGCAGCTCGGGCGGGAGGGCCTGCCAGGTGTAGGTCTCGACCTCCAGGTGGCGGGTGAGCGGGGCCGGACCGCCGACGAGCCGCGTGAGTGCGGACTTCAGGACCGGGAGGG
>NZ_JAIGQA010000153.1:0-20188 GCF_019733245.1 Streptomyces sp. WAC04114 | reverse complement strand
CCCACCCATCGCCCCGGCCTCCGCCTCCAGCACATGCCGGGCCCGCAGCCGAGGCAGCCCCAGCCGGCCGGGCCGCATGGTGCGGACGGCGACGACGCGAAGGTGCCGATCGAGATAGGCGACGTCGATCGCCATGCGCATCCGAAAGGTGTGCACGCTGTTGGCGGGGGAGAGCAGGATCGCCCCATCGAGGGAGTCCCGCCCCAACAGCCCCCTGGTCCGGGCCCGGTAGGAGGTGGCGATCTCCAGCGGCACCCGGACGGACGCCTCCCCATCATCCCCGTGCACGACCAGCTCCCCACGCCCGTCCCGCCAACGCCGCCCCATCCGGGCCCCCTCCGACCGTGCCGCATGCCAGCGGCTCTCCGCCCCCGAAGGTATCCGCAGACATCAGCCCTCACATGGGCCCACAGACCCAGGCCCTTTGCTGGTTCCTGACTGAAACGCCGTACACGGCACCGCTGTTGGCGTTCGCCGAGCGTGCGTTATGCAACCGTTACGGCGTGAACCGGGCGACGAAACGCCAATTCCTCCCCATACGCCCCGCCGGTTGACAAGCTTCACCCTGGTGCGGTCCCACCCCGCTGTATAGCTTTGGTTCGCTCAAGAGAAGCCTCGCCTCTGACCGGGAGCCGAACCGTGAACCGCCGTCCCACCCTCCTCGCAGCGCTCACGCTGACCGCCGCTGCGGCCCTGACGCTGTCCGCGTGCGGGAGCGACGACAGCTCCGCGGGCAAGGACAACGACAAGATCGCGGGAGCCGACAACGGCGACAAGGCGTCGCCCTCGCCGAGTGAGAGCGAAGCAGCACCCGCCGGCCGACCGGCGATCACCTTCCCGTCCGACGCCAAGAACGTCTTCGAGTACGAGAAGACCGGCGACGCCGCCAAGGACGCGGTTCTCAAGGACAGCACGCTCAGTGTCAACTCCGTGGACGAGGCGATCCTCAAGGGGAACACCGACACCAAGGCCCTCGGCTTCTACAACGTGGGCAAGGCGCTGGAATCCTCGGTCTCATACGCCCAGCGGTACATCGACGGCGGCGACACTTGGATCGGGGAGACGCGCTACTTCAACTACAAGGTGAACCTCACCGGCCAGAAGAAGGCCTACGTCACCTACTGCTCCGATGAGAGCAAGTCCTACATCAAGAACCGGAAGACCAAGAAGGTCGACAGGTCGCCGGCGGATGCGGACTCCTACGTGCTGTACAACACCAGCCTCACCAAGAACGCCGATGGAGTCTGGCAGACGTCCAACATCGGCTCGGACAGGGGGAACAAGGCGTGCCAGCCGTAAGAAACTCGGCGAGAGTCATAACGGTCCTGACTCTGGTGTGCTGCTCTGTCTTCGCTGCCCAGACGGCTTTCGCCAAGCGCGACAAGTACGGGAACAACGGGGACAGCCGGCAGAGCGCCGACGCAGGCAAAGACGGCACCGTCTCCGTCACCGTGGGCGGCGTCGTCTTCGACCGTTCGAAGAACGGCAGCGGCAACTCCGCCGGCGCGCTCACGTCGACCACGTCCTGGTCCCCGCCCCCCTGCTGGTACGCCCCGAAGTACACCCCGGACCAGTTGAAGAAGTACCTCGAGCCGACCTGGGAGGCCGGTTCGACGGGCTACGAGTGGGACGCCGAACAGCGGGACCGGTACGTCAACGGACAGCCCTACAAGGACTTCAACAAGGACAAGACCGGCAAGGGCTACTTCTGGGACTCCTTCGTCAACAAGGACTTCCCCCCGGGCTGGGACTCCTGCGAGAAGCCCATCTTCTGGGTGGATCAGGGCGACCCGCCGCCGGCGAACATCAAGAACGCAGTCACGCCCAAGATCCTGTCCGAACTCGCCTACGCGGAAATCCGCGTCCCCAGCACGGAAGTCACCCTGGCACCCGCCGCACAGACCAAGGTCAACCTGCCGACCTGGGCCTGGCTGGACGCCGCCGACTTCAAGCCGGTCTCCGTCACCGCGTCCGTACCCGTGATCGGCATCAGTGCCACGGCGACCGCGACACCCAAGACGCTCCGCATCGAGCCGGGCACGAAGGACGCCGTTACCTACCCGGACTCAGGCGTGTGCGCGATCAACGACGGCCGCATCGGCGAGCCCTACGCCAAGGGCAAGGCGGACCGCACGCCACCCTGCGGAGTGAAGTACCTGCGCTCCTCAGGAGACGGCACCTACCCACTCCAGGCCACCGTCACCTGGGAGATCACCTGGACCGGCACCGGCGGCACCGGCGGCGACCTCCCCGACGGCACGTTCGGCGCCACCCAGGACGTGGTCGTCCAGGAGATCCAGGCCGTCAACCGCTGAGCGAGCATCGTATGCGGCCGGGCGGGACAGCCCCTCGTGAGGGGGCTGGCCCCCCGGCCGGTGCGCATCGCGTGTCGGCCGCGCCCCGGCCCGGGTAGGAAGAGGGGCATGACCCCCCTAGGCGCAGTCTTCCGCCCCCAACTCGCCCCCGAACGACTCCGATCCGTGGCCCGCCTCGCCGATGACGCCGGGCTCGATGAGCTCTGGCTCTGGGAGGACTGTTTCAGAGAGGGCGGTATCTCCACCGCCGCCGCTGCCCTCGCGTGGACCGAGCGGGTGCGGGTCGGGGTCGGGCTGTTGCCCGTGCCCCTGCGGAACGTGGCCATCACCGCCATGGAGGCCGCCTCGCTGCACCGGATGTTCCCCGGGCGGGCGATCCTCGGTGTGGGTCACGGCGTGCAGGACTGGATGGGGCAGGTCGGCGCCCGCGTCGAGTCGCCCGTCACCCTGCTGCGGGAGCATCTCCTCGCGCTGCGGGCCCTGCTGGCCGGCGAGCGGGTCACGGTCGACGGGCGGTACGTCAAGCTCGACGACGTCGCTCTCGACTGGCCGCCGGACGGCCCGCCCAGTGGCGTGCTGGCCGGGGCCACCGGGCCGCGGTCGCTGCGCCTCACCGGCGAGGCCGCCGACGGCACCATCCTGACCGCCGCCACCAACGCCGAGGGCGTGCGCAAGGCGCGGCAGCTCGTCGAGGAGGGGCGGGCGGCAGCCGGCCGTGGAGCCGGCGCCGGGCACCACCCCGTCGTGGTCTACCTGCTGACCGCCACCGGGCCCGACGCCGCCGCCCGGCTGCACGCGGAGCTCGTCGCCGAGGGGGCGGAGTCCGTACCGGACCTCGGGGTCGCCGGAGACGCCGGGGCGGTGGCCAAGGCCGTCGAGCGGCTGGTCGAGGCCGGGGCCGACAGCGTCGTCCTGCAACCGACGGCGGACGAACCCGACCCGGAGGGGTTCGTGCGGTTCGCGGCGGAAGAGGTGCGTCCGCTCGTTCCCTGAGGCCCGTTGTCAGTGGGCGCTGCCACACTTCCGGCATGAGCGATGACGACGCGGACGTGCGCCTGCGAGACGTGGTGGAAGCGGACCTCGAGCTCCTCCTTGCGTACGAGCACGATCCGGAAGCCGTTCGGCGGTCGAGGTTCACCCCTCGGCCGCGCGAGGCGTTCCTGCGGCACTGGAAGACCAACGTCCTCGGGGACGACACCGTCTTCGTGCAGGCCGTGACCGTCGGCGGTGAAGTCGCCGGCAGCATCGTCGCCTGGTGGGACGCGGACCGCCGCTTCCTCGGATACTGGCTCGGTCGCCCGTACTGGGGTCGCGGCATCGGCAGCCGTGCCCTCTCCCTCTTCCTGGAGCGGGAGCAGAACCGGCCCCTGCACGCGGACCCCGTCATCGACAACACCGGCTCCGTACGCCTCCTCGAGAAGCACGGTTTCCAGCGGACGGGCACCGTCCGGCACGGCGACAACGAACACGTCATGCTCGTCCTCGCGTAAGGAGCACCCCGGTGACGCACGCCCCGCACCACCACCACAACCCCCCGCACCCCCAGCATCGCTCACACCCCGTCACCTTCGAAGACCTCCTCGCCGAAGGAGCCTCCGTCCCCACAGAGGGCTGGGACTTCTCCTGGTTCGAAGGGCGGGCGACCGAAGCACGTCCCTCCTGGGGATACGCCGTGTCCATGTCCGAGCGGCTCGGCCGGGCGAGCGCGGTGCTCGACGTGCAGACCGGGGGAGGAGAGGTGCTGGACTTCGCCCTCGCCAGGGCCGCCGACACAGCCGCGGGCCAAGCCGCCACGCCCCCCGCCCCGAAGCCGCCCCTCGTCACGATCGCCACCGAAGGCTGGCCTCCCAACGTCGCCAAGGCCACCGCCCTGCTCCGTCCGCGCGGCGTCGCCGTCGTCGCCGCCGCCGAGGACGACCCGCTGCCCTTTGCCGACGGTGCCTTCGACCTGGTCGTCAGCCGTCATCCCGTCCGCCCGCACTGGGACGAGATCGCCCGCGTCCTCCAGCCCGGCGGGACGTACTTCGCCCAGCACGTCGGCCCGGCCAGCGTCTTCGAACTCGTCGAGTACTTTCTCGGGCCCCAGCCGGACGGCGTGCGCGGCGCCCGCCATCCCGACCGTGAGCGTGCCGACGCCGAGGCCGCCGGGCTCGACGTCGTCGATCTGCGGGCGGAGCGGCTGCGCGTGGAGTTCCATGACATTGGCGCGGTCGTGCACTTCCTGCGCAAGGTGGTCTGGATGGTCCCCGGCTTCACCGTCGAGGCCTACGAACAGCGGCTGCGAGAGCTGCACGAGCGCATCCGCACCGAGGGCCCCTTCGTCGCCCACAGCACCCGCCACCTCATCGAGGCACGCAAGCCGGACCGACGCCGCAGCCCGGACCAGCATCGCAAGCCGGACCGGCATCGCAAGCCGGACTGACACCGCAGACCGATCCCGGCCTATATGCCGACGTATGTCCCGGGACGGCCCAGGCCGCTCGTGCGTCACTGCTTTCACTCACTGCACTTGCGCATCTTCCGACGAGGGTTTTCACATCGTTATCGCTCACCGCTCGCCTCCGCGTCGCCGCTCACGTAGGTTCGGACCAGGGTAATTCGCGTGAGCAAAGCTGCGCGGGCGGTACCGCGCAGTGGAGGGGGCTGCGCGGTGCCATGGCCTCCGGCCGAGCCGGCGCACCGGCGATGTCGAGTCGGCAAAGCGGCGAATCGGACTCCGCGCCCGGCTGGTGACGGTCAAGCGGGCGTGCGCGGCCGGGTCACCCGTCGGGGGGATGCCGTGACATGTCACCCGACTGGGCCTCAAGGTGCGGCAAATCCCCCGGATCCCGCCTCCAGCCGCCCGATTCCCCAGCATATGCGCAGTGTTCCGGCCAGAAGCGAGCCCTGAACGAGGGCTTCCGTGGGCATCGCCGCGTTGCCGGACGGCTCCGGAGAGTAGTTGTGGCACGCCGATGCGCGCAGCATCACTTACGAAGGGTTATGGTGGAAACCCCCCCCTCGGGCCGGTCCGTCTCCCCCCCACGGACCGGCCCGTTTTTCTTGCTCCGCCGGGCGGCTCGAACCACCGGCCGGAACCGATCGTTCCGCCCCTCTTGGCGGCCCGGGGCCGCGGCGGGGGTAGGCTTCGCCCCCGGGGACTGCCATACGGGCAGGGACCGCCCGCGGCCAAGACCGGGCCGCACGCCGCGGCCTGTCCGATCCGTACGGAGGGGCTGACAATCACGTGAACCTGCGCGACAAGCTGCGCGGCCTGCTGGTCAGGCTGTACGCACGCCGGGTGGAAGGTCACCTGGACCACGCTCAGGTGCCCAAGCACATCGGCGTCATCATGGACGGCAACCGGCGCTGGGCGAAGGCCGCCGGTTCCAGCACCGTCGACGGTCACCGGGCCGGGGCCGGGAAGATCGAGGAGTTCCTCGGCTGGTGCACCGAGACCGACGTCGAGGTCGTCACGCTCTGGCTGTTGTCCACGGACAACTTCGACCGGCCGCAGGAAGAGCTCGTCCCCCTGCTCGGCATCATCGAGGACGTCGTCCGCACCCTGGCCGCCGACGGCCGCTGGCGCGTGCACCACGTCGGCACGCCCGACCTGCTGCCCTCCGCGATGCAGACGGTCCTCAAGGAGGCCGAGGAGACCACGGCGCACGTCGACGGGATAGTGGTCAACGTCGCCATCGGCTACGGCGGACGGCAGGAGATCGCCGACGCCGTGCGGTCGATGCTGCTCGACGCCCAGGAGAAGGGCACCTCGATGGAGGCGCTCGCCGAGGCCGTCGACACCGACATGATCGGGCGTCACCTCTACACGAGTCACCAGCCCGACCCCGACCTGGTGATCCGCACCAGCGGCGAGCAGCGGCTGTCCGGATTCATGCTCTGGCAGACCGCGCACTCCGAGTACTACTTCTGTGACGTGTTCTGGCCGGCGTTCCGCAAGGTCGACTTCCTGCGTGCCATGCGCGACTACGCGGCCCGCCACCGGCGCTACGGCGGCTGACCGCCCAGGGGGACACAGAACGTCCCACGTCGCAACACCTCCCGATACCCCGTTGAAGACGGGCGTAACACGGAAGTTCACCGGCTCGCCGTCATATGCCGTGGCATGGCGACGCTCGTTCGAGGGCATAACCCAGACAGGTCGACGCCCGAACCACGGGTGTCGGATCTCAGCGGACGGCACGGGGCCGTCCGCCCGGGAGGCCCTTTGCACCAGCCCGATCGTGCGGTCACAGCACGGACGAAGAGGCGGAGGGCCGGTTCTCGGCCCGCGCAGGGCGGCCGACGACCGGTCCAGCTCCATACCGTCGCTCCCCGACCTCATCCGAGGGGGTACGTCCTTCCGTGGTGACCAGCACAAAGCGCCACAAGCCCGACCGGCGCACCTATGTTCTCGACACCAGCGTCCTGCTGGCCGACCCGAACGCCCTGAACCGCTTCGACGAGCACGAGGTCGTGCTCCCCATCGTCGTGGTCACGGAACTGGAGGCCAAGCGGCACCATCCCGAACTCGGCTACTTCGCCCGGCAGGCCCTGCGCCTGCTCGACGAGTTCCGCGTCCGGCACGGTCGCCTCGACGCCCCCATCCCGATCGGGGATCTGGGCGGGACCGTCCGTGTCGAGCTCAACCACTCGGACCCCAGCGTGCTGCCCAGCGGGTACCGCCTGGGGGACAACGACTCCCGCATCCTCGCGGTCGCCCGCAATCTGCAGGCCGAGGGGTTCGACGTCACCGTCGTGTCCAAGGACCTCCCGCTCAGGATCAAGGCGTCCTCCGTCGGACTCCTCGCCGAGGAGTACCGCGCGGAGCTCGCCATCACGGACTCCTCCGGCTGGACCGGAATGTCCGAGCTGACCCTGCCCGGCGAGCAGGTGGACATCCTCTTCGAGGAAGGGCACGTCCACGTCCCCGAGGCCGCCGGCCTGCCGGTGCACACGGGCCTGATGATCCAGTCGGAGCGCGGCAAGGCACTCGGCCGGGTCACCCCGGACGGCAACATCCGTGTCGTGCGCGGGGATCGTGAGGTGTTCGGCATCAAGGGCCGCAGCGCCGAGCAGCGGATCGCGCTCGACCTGCTGCTCGACCCGGATGTCGGGATCGTGTCGATGGGCGGCCGGGCCGGTACCGGCAAGTCGGCGCTGGCGCTGTGCGCGGGCCTGGAGGCGGTGCTGGAGCGCCGTCAGCACCAGAAGGTGATGGTCTTCCGTCCGCTGTACGCGGTCGGCGGGCAGGAGCTGGGCTATCTGCCGGGCTCCGAGGCCGAGAAGATGAGCCCCTGGGCGCAGGCCGTGTTCGACACGCTGTCGGCGGTCACCAGCCGTGAGGTCATCGAGGAGGTCACCGCGCGCGGGATGCTGGAGGTCCTGCCGCTCACCCACATCCGCGGCCGCTCGCTGCACGACGCGTTCGTGATCGTGGACGAGGCCCAGTCGCTGGAAAGGAACGTACTTCTTACCGTTCTGTCCCGGATCGGGGCCAATTCACGGGTGGTTCTCACCCATGACGTGGCCCAGCGGGACAACCTCAGGGTCGGCCGGTACGACGGTGTCGTCGCCGTCGTCGAGAAACTGAAGGGTCATCCGCTCTTCGCGCACGTGACCCTGACGCGGTCCGAGAGGTCCCAGATCGCCGCTCTTGTGACCGAAATGCTCGAAGACGGGCAGATCTGACCGACTGCGCCAAGTCAGTTCGGTTATCCGATAGTTGGCGCCGTCCGGAAAAGGCGAAAAGCCTAGCCGGGCGGCGCCTTCGCATGTGGGCGCTTCTGTGAATCTCCCGCGTCAAACGGGATGTGAGCTTTCACACGCAACTCAGAATTGCCTTGCCCCGTCCGGTTACGGCAGAGTCTCACTCCTGTCAGGCCCCGCATACGACACACCTGTACCCCCAGCGGTACGGCACCACAAAAGCATCAGCATCAACTGCATAGCGATGTCGTATGCCGCCCGAGCTGTACACGGCGCTCCCCTCGGGGGAGTTGCCCACCGGGCCCGCGCCTCCCGTGACCCCGCAGTTGGGGAGGCCAGTGCCAGGGGCACGATTGCGTCCGCGAGGGTCACCGAAGCGGGCGATGCTGGAAGGAAACCGTGTGAGCCGGATCTCGGTCCGGGGATTCGCAGTGGCTTCGGCCACGGCGGTCACCGCTGTCGGAAGCGTCGTCGGCGTTGCCTCGGGCAGCACCGCGCAGAACAACGACGCGGAAGCGACGGCAACCGGCGCCACGCTGCTCGCGGACATCCCCGCGGGCCAGCAGGCCCAGGTACAGACCGCGTCGCTGACGCAGCAGGCCGACGCACAGGCCATCCAGGCGGACGCGAGCGCGAAGAAGGACGCCGAGGAGGCCGCCCGCAAGGCCGCCGCCGAGACGGCCATCGCCAAGAAGGAAGCCGCGAAGAAGGCTGCCGAGGCAGCGGCCAAGGAGCGCGCGGAGGTCAAGGAAGCCGCCGCCAGCCGCTCCAAGGACATCTCCGACTTCCCCGTCGCGACCTCCTACAGCATCGCCCAGCTCCAGGCGATGGCACGGCAGATGGTGCCGGCCGGTCAGTTCCAGTGCTTCAGCAACATCGTGGACCACGAGTCCGACTGGAACTACAAGGCGGTCAACCCCTCCTCCGGTGCCTACGGCATGTTCCAGGCGCTGCCCGGTTCCAAGATGTCGTCCGCCGGCGCCGACTGGCAGACCAACCCGGCCACCCAGATCAAGTGGGGCCTGAACTACATGAACGACCGCTACGGCAGCCCCTGTGAGGCCTGGTCGTTCTGGCAGGCCAACAACTGGTACTGAGCCGACCGGCCCACGGCCGATCCCGCCCTTCGCACGAGCCCCGCACCGCAGTCCGGTGCGGGGCTCGCGCCATGTACGGTCGGACGGACGACTCCCCGGGGGAGTGGTGCGCCAAGACGGGGGAAGAGGACGGATCATGTCGCGAGTGCCAGGGTGGCTCGGCCGGCTCGGTGCCGGGCTGACCGAGATGAGCGAGCGGTACAACGAACGCCGCGCCGAGGCCGAACGGGAGCGGGACGAACCGGACTCCCCGGTGCTCACCGAGGAACTCGTGCCGCCGCCCCCGGACTACGCACCCGATGTCGCCGCCCGCCCCGATCCCGCCCTTGCCGTGCCGTGGGCTGTGCGGGTCGCCGCCGAGGCGGGCTGGCGGCTCCTCGTCCTCGCGGGCACCCTGTGGGTGTTGATGCGCGTCATCAGCGCCGTCCAGCTCGTGGTGCTCTCGTTCGTCATCGCGCTGCTCATCACGGCGATGCTGCAGCCGACGGTGGCGCGACTGCGGCGCCACGGCGTGCCGCGCGGGCCGGCGACCGCCCTGACGGCCGTCCTCGGCTTCGTCGTCATCGGCCTCATCGGCTGGTTCGTGACCTGGCAGGTCATGGAGAACATCGACGACCTCTCCACCCAGATCCAGGACGGCATCGACGAGTTGCGGAACTGGCTGCTGAACAGCCCGTTCCACGTCACAGACAAGCAGATCAACGAGATCGCCAAGAACCTGCGTGAAGCGGTCGGGGCGAACACCGACCAGATCACCTCGGCGGGCCTGGAAGGCGTGACCGTCGTCGTCGAGGCGCTCACCGGGATCCTGCTGTCGGTCTTCTGCACCCTGTTCCTGCTCTACGACGGCAAGCGGATCTGGGAGTGGACGCTGAGGCTGGTCCCCGCGGCGGCGCGGCCGGGAGTGGCCGGGGCCGGTCCGGCGGCGTGGCGGACGCTGACCGGGTACGTGCGGGGCACGGTGATCGTCGCACTGATCGACGCGATCTTCATCGGTCTCGGCATCTACTTCCTCGATGTGCCGATGGCCGTGCCGCTGGCGGTGTTCGTCTTCCTGTTCGCGTTCATCCCGCTGGTGGGTGCGGTGGTGTCCGGGGCGCTGGCGGTGGTCGTCGCGCTGGTCACCCAGGGGGTGTTCACGGCCGTCATGACGCTGGTCGTGGTGCTGGCGGTGCAGCAGATCGAGGGGCACATCCTGCAGCCGTTCATCCTGGGGCGTGCCGTTCGGGTCCATCCGCTGGCGGTGGTGCTGTCGGTCGCGGCGGGCGCGATGGTGGCCGGGATCGGTGGTGCGGTGGTCGCCGTGCCGCTGGTGGCGGTGACGAACACGGTCGCCGGGTATCTGCGGTCGTACTCGCAGAAATCGGCACTACGGCATGCGGTGCGGCCGCGCGGAGCCACGGCGGTGAGCGCGGAACCCGGCCCGCAGACGCCGCCCCAGTAGCCGGGCGTCAGGAACGACAGCAGGGCCCCGTCCACCGGTCAGGTGGGCGGGGCCCTGCGATGCGAGGCGTGCGGCCGGGGATTATTCGGCCAGGACCGCCTCGGCGTCCAGCGTGACGCCGACCGCCTGGATCACGGAGGCGATCTTGAAGGCTTCCTGGACGACCTCGCGGTCGAGGCCCGCCTTGCGCAGGACCTGCTCGTGGGAGTCCAGGCACATGCCGCAGCCGTTGATGGCCGAGACGGCGAAGGACCACAGCTCGAAGTCGACCTTGTCGACGCCCGGGTTGCCGATGACGTTCATCCGCAGGCCCGCGCGCAGGGTGCCGTACTCGTGGTCCGACAGCAGGTGACGGGTGCGGTAGAAGACGTTGTTCATCGCCATCACCGCGGCGGCGGCCTTGGCGGCCGTGTACGCCTCGGGCGACAGGTTCGCCTTGGCCTCCGGCTCCAGCTCGCGCAGCACGATCGGGGAGCGCGAGGCGATGGCCGTCGACAGGACCGTGCCCCACAGCTGCTGGGCCGGCAGGTCGGAGTTGCCGATGACCGAGCCCAGGTTGAGCTTCAGGTCCTTGGCGTAGTCCGGTATGGCGGACTTCAGGGAGTCCAGCGACATGTCAGATCACTCCCCGGAGAGCAGCGCGACGGGGTCGAGGGTCTCGTCGCCCTTCGACCAGTTGCAGGGGCAGAGCTCGTCCGTCTGGAGCGCGTCCAGGACCCGGAGGACCTCCTTCGGGTTACGGCCGACCGAGCCCGCGGTCACCATGGAGAACTGGATCTCGTTGTTCTGGTCCACGATGAACACCGCGCGCTTGGCGAAGCCGTCCTCGCCCTCGATGCCGAGGTCGCGCATCAGCTCGTGCTTGGAGTCCGCCATCATCGGGAACGGCAGGTCGCGCAGGTCGTCGTGGTCCTTGCGCCAGGCGTGGTGGACGAACTCGGAGTCACCGGAGAAACCGAGGACCTGCGCGTCGCGGTCCGCGAACTCCTCGTTCAGCTTGCCGAAGGCGGCGATCTCGGTCGGGCACACGAAGGTGAAGTCCTTGGGCCACGCGAAGATGACCTTCCACTGACCCTCGTAGGTCTTGTGGTCGATCTGCTGGAACTCCTTGCCCTTCTCCAGCGAGACGCAGGCGGTCAGGTCGAACTCGGGGAACTTGTCACCGACGGTGAGCACACACACTCCTTGCAGCGAAGAAACTCCCGGATCGCGGGGGTTTCCCATGGGTTGGACTGTGTTGATGTTGGCACAGGCTGGATTGATTACGGAAATAGCTACACTCGGTCGGGTTGATCGGAGGTAGTTATCAGTGACTGTCGGTAATAAGCGCAGGCAGCCCAGCCTGGCCCAGCTCCGGGCGTTCGCCGCGGTGGCCGAACACCTTCATTTCCGGGACGCGGCAGCGGCGATCGGCATGAGCCAGCCCGCCCTCTCGGGCGCGGTGTCGGCCCTGGAGGAGACACTCGGAGTGACGCTGCTCGAGCGTACGACGCGCAAGGTGCTGCTCTCACCCGAGGGTGAGCGGATCGCCGTACGCGCCAAGGCGGTTCTCGGGGAGGTGGAGGCGCTCATGGAGGAGGCCGAGGCGGTCCGGGCGCCCTTCACCGGGGCGCTGCGGCTCGGCGTGATCCCGACGGTCGCGCCCTATCTGCTGCCGACGGTCCTGCGGCTCGTCCACGAGCGGTATCCGCACCTCGACCTCCAGGTGCACGAGGAGCAGACCGCCAGCCTCCTCGACGGCCTCGCCGGCGGCCGGCTCGACCTGCTGCTGCTCGCCGTACCCCTGGGTGTCCCGGGTGTCAGCGAACTGCCTTTGTTCGACGAGGACTTCGTGCTGGTCACGCCGCTGGACCACGGGCTCGGCGGGCGGGAGGGCATTCCGCGCCAGGCGCTGCGCGAGCTGAACCTGCTGCTGCTGGACGAGGGCCACTGCCTGCGCGACCAGGCCCTCGACATCTGCCGGGAAGCCGGCCGGGACGATGTGCCCGTCACTACGACCGCCGCGGGCCTGTCCACACTGGTGCAGCTCGTCGCGGGCGGGCTCGGCGTCACCCTGCTGCCGCGCACCGCCCTGAAGGTCGAGATCTCCCGCAGCAACCAGCTCCTCACCGGGTACTTCGCCGACCCGGCTCCCACCCGCCGGATCGCACTGGCGATGCGGATGGGGGCCGCGCGCGCCGCGGAGTACGAGGAACTGGCGGCCGCCCTGCGGCAGGCGCTGCGCCCGCTGCCCGTACGGGTCCTGGAGCAGGACACCTGACGACCCGTACGGGCGGTGCGTACCGACGCTGCGGCTTGCGTACCGCCGCTACTCGGTGCGCAGCCCGTCGGGCCGCATCAGCCTCAGCAGCGGAGGCAGGCTCAGCAGCGTCACCACCAGGACGACACCGGCGCCGATGCCGGTCATCGACAGCACACTCGGCCAGTCCACCCGGACCGCGGTGTTGGTCATCCGCAGCAGGACCGCGCCCAGGGCGATGCCCACCGTCGCGGCGAGCAGCAGGCCGAGACCGATGGGGATCGCCGTCTGCCACAGCACCGACAGGCCGAGGGTGCGGCGCCTGGTGCCGAAGGCGACCAGGGACGACAGCAGCTTGCGGCGTTCGCGCAGCTGCTCCAGCTGCGAGACGAGCAGGCTCGCCCCGATCAGCGCCAGCACGCAGGCGGAGCCGACGGACAGACCCGTACGGATGGCGGCGTAGCGGTCGTTGCTCTCGATGCTGTGCCAGGTCATGGGCTGAACCGCGGGGTCGAGCCGCGCGGCCGTGTTGCGCACCTGGTCGTAGGCGTCCGGCGCCGAGAGGTCCAGGCTCAGGAAGAGCCGCGCGGACGTGACCGCCGCCAGCTTCTCGGGCAGCGCGCCGGGCGTGACCAGGATGCCGCCGCGCTCGTACCCGGTGGGGTCCTCGCGGGTCTGGACCGGGCGGATGTCCTGCGGCACGGTCCAGGAGACCGGGCGCTCGTCCGGGCGGGCAGTCTCGCCGTCCGGTTCGCTCCACAGGATCGTGCCGGGCTTGGCCAGGTGGTCGCTGTCGCTGTCGTACTCCGAGCCCTTGGCCGCGAAGACGTCCCCGTCGCGGCAGGAGGGGAGCATGGCCACCTCGCGCAGCGACGCGCAGTCGGCCAGGGTGACCTGGGCGTAGGAGTCCTCGCCGCGCCGGTCGCGGAGATAGACGTCCGACAGGGCGGTGACCTTGCGCACGCCCTCGGTGTCCCGGTACTTCCCGATGACGGCCGAGGCGTCGGCGCCGTCCGGCACGTCCACGCTCATCTGGGCCCGGGAGACGTCGTACTGCGACGCACTCGTGTAGGTGCCGTCCACCCCGGCGAACAGCATCTGCAGCGCGATCGCCCCGGCCACCGCCACCGCGATGCCGTTGACCATCCGGGCCGCCGCGCCGCTGCTCAACTGGAGTCGGCGGACGGCCAGTTGCCAGGCGACCCCGCCCGAGCCGAGCCGGCCCACGACCGTCTCCACCACCCAGGGGAGCAGCGCTGTGACCCCGACCAGCAGGAGCATCACGCCGCCGACGACGAGGTACTGGTTGAAGTTCCCGCCCTCGTCGCCCTGCCCGATCATCGGGTAGAGCAGCGCGACGCCGCCCAGCGGCAGCAGCAGCCGCCACCACAGCCGGCGCCGCGAGGGCTTGGCCGTGCGCACCACGCCGAGGGGCTCGATGACCACCCCGCGCAGGGCGAGGATCGTCACCAGGACCGCCGCCGCCGGGACCGCCAGCGCGACCAGGACGGCCAGCACCGGGGAGGGGTTCAGATAGCTCGGGAACACGCTGACGTGGAACACCTCGGCGGAGGCCGCCAGTTCGCGTCCGAGCAGGAAGAACCCGGTGCCCAGGACGAGCCCCAGCACCGAGCCGGCGAGGGCCTCACCGGCGGCGATCCGCCGGGTCATCCGGCTGTCGGAGCCGACCAGTCGCAGTGCCGCCAGCCTGCGGTCACGCCGCTCGCCGCCGAACCGCACGGCCGCGGCGATGAACACGGCGACCGGCATCAGCAGCACCACGAAGACGACCAGGACCAGCAGGAGCAGCACCGGGTCCCAGGGGTCGGACGATGCGAGGTCGTCGTTGCCGAAGCCGTCGATCCGGGCGCCGCTCGCGGGGCCCTCCAACACCTTCGCCAGCCCCTTGCCGCCCGCGAAGTAGGCGAGTTCCTGCGAGCCGACCAGTCCCTGCTCGCCGATGGTGCCGGCGATGCGGTAGTCCAGCCGCTCCCGCAGCAGTTTGCCGTCGTCGGAGGCGAGCAGCTCCTTCAGGGCGGGGGAGACGATCATCTCGCCCGCCGCCGGGAACTGTGCGACCCCCGGCGGCAGCGGAGCCCGCGGGCCCTCCGGCTCCAGCAGCCTGCCGCGCACGTCCAGGTCCCGGAATGTGGTGTCCGCGTCCACGACCAACAGCGTGTCGTCGGCCTTCGGTATCTCCTGCTGGCCGAACGTGTGGTCGCTGCGCGCCTCCTCGCGCCGGTCCCGCTCCGCCAACGCGTTCGGGATGGCGGTGGTGAGCAGCAGCAGCGCCACCCCGAGCCCGACACCGACGGCCGTGAGCAGCGACCGTGTCCACCCCTCGCGCCCGCCGGCGAGGGCGAACCGGGCCCCCATGGCGAGGTCCCGGCTCCACTGCCCGATGCTCATACGACGCGCTCCATGTCACGGGACTTGCCGTCCCGTACGACGATCTCGCGATCGGAGTACGCGGCCACCCGCGCCTCGTGCGTGACGAGCACCACGGCCGCGTTGGCGGACCGGGCGGCGTCCGTCAGCAGCTCCATCACCCGCTCGCCGTTGAAGGAGTCGAGCGCCCCGGTCGGCTCGTCGGCGAAGACGACCCGCGGGTTGGTCACCAGCGACCGCGCGACCGCGACCCGCTGCCCCTGACCACCGGACACCTCGCCGGGCCGCTTCTTGCGGAGGTCGTCGACCTCCAGCCGTTCCATCCACGCCAGCGCGGCCCGCTCGGCCTCCTTGCGGGACGACCCGTTCAGCCGCAGCGGCAGCGCGACGTTCTCCACACAGGTCAGTTCCGGTACGAGCTGACCGAACTGGAACACGAACCCGAACTCCGAGCGCCTCAGCGCACTGCGCTCGGCGTCGCTCATCGAGGTCACCTCGCGCCCGTTGTACATGATCGAGCCCGAGTCGGGCATGACGATCCCGGCGAGGCAGTGCAGCAGCGTCGACTTGCCCGACCCGGACGGGCCCATCACGGCGACGACCTCGCCCGGGTGGATGGAGAACTCGGCCCCGTCGAGCGCGGTCGTCGGCCCGTAGGCCTTGCGCAGGTCCTGGGCGGTGAGGAGCGAAC
The DNA here is from genome assembly GCF_019733245.1 of Streptomyces sp. WAC04114. NCBI lineage: Bacteria > Bacillati > Actinomycetota > Actinomycetes > Kitasatosporales > Streptomycetaceae > Streptomyces > Streptomyces sp. WAC04114. The sequence goes on along the minus strand of NZ_JAIGQA010000153.1, from coordinate 4,326 downwards.
CAGCGGGAATCGTCACCGGGTCACCGCCTCACGGAGCTTCTCCAGACGCGCCGCGGTCAGCTCCAGCCAGCGCAGGTCCGCCTCCAGGTGGAACAGCGCGTGGTCGCAGATGAGCTGGTCGGCCAGGTCGCCCTTGCGCTTGCGGTCGGTGAGGATCCGCATGCTGCGCAGGTGCTCCGAGCGCTGGGTGTCGAGGATGTCACCGGCGTCGCGGTGGGTGAGCAGCGCGAGGACGATCTTGGTGTAGAGGGTCGACTGGAGGTACGGCTCCGGCTTCTCGGGCGTGGCGAGCCAGCGCGCGACATCGGTGATGCCGGCCTCGGTGATCGCGTACCGCTTGCGCTCGGGACCGCCGCCCGCCTCGATGCCGTCGACTTCGACGAGCCCGTGCTTCAGCAGCCGGGACATCGTCGAGTAGACCTGGCCGTAGTGGAGGGGCCGGTCGTGACCGAACTTCTCGTCGAAGGCCCGCTTCAGGTCGTAACCGTGGCGCGGGCCGGACTCCAGGAGCCCCAGGAGAGTGTGACCGATGGACATGCCCAGGACTGTACATGGGGTGTATACGCTAAGTGTATACGCCGGGTGTGCAGCTCATGGCGGGCGGTACGGCCGCGCAGGTCGGGACGGGTTGTCACGGTTCCGCAACAGCCGTGGCGCCCGTGCGGTCAGGCCGGGGGCGGACCGGGGGCGGAACCTCCGGTGGGCCCGGCAGGTCCGGGGGGTCGCCCGCGCCGGGGCAGCGGCCCCGTGTCCCGCGGCAGGCGCCCCGCCTCCGCCAGCGCCTTGCGCAGCAGGAACTCGATCTGCGCGTTGGCCGACCGCAGTTCGTCCCCGGCCCACCGCGCGAGCGCCTCGTACACCGCCGGGTCCAGCCGCAGCAGCACCTGCTTGCGCTGCTGCTGCGGCCGGCGCTGCGGGCCCGGACCTTCGCCGGGGACCGTCACTGGTAGAGGGACCCGGTGTTGAGGACCGGCTGCGCGGCCCGGTCACCGCACAGCACCACCATCAGGTTGGAGACCATGGCCGCCTTCCGCTCGGAGTCCAGCTCCACGATGTCCCGCTCGGTGATCCGGGCGATCGCGGCCTCCACCATGCCCACCGCGCCGTCCACGATCTGCCGACGCGCCGCGACCACCGCTCCGGCCTGCTGCCGCTGGAGCATCGCCGAGGCGATCTCGGGGGCGTAGGCGAGGTGCGTGAAGCGGGACTCGATGATCTGCACCCCGGCCGCCTCCACGCGCGCGTGCAGTTCGACGGCGAGCTTCTCGGTGATCTCCTCGGCGTTGCCGCGCAGCGAGAGGCCGTCCTCCTCGTGGGCGTCGTAGGGGTACTCGATGGCGATGTGCCGCACGGCCGCCTCGGTCTGGGTGGAGACGAACTCGATGTAGTCGTCGACCTCGAAGGTGGCCTGGGCGGTGTCCTCGACGCGCCACACCACCACCGCGGCGAGCTCGATCGGGTTGCCGTAGGCGTCGTTGACCTTGAGGACCGCGGTCTCGTGGTTACGGACGCGGGTCGAGATCTTCGTGCGGGAGGTGAAGGGATTCACCCAGCGCAGGCCGTCCTGGCGGATCGTGCCGCGGTAACGGCCGAAGAGCTGGACGACGCGGGCCTCGCCCGGCGCCACCATGTTCAGCCCGCACATCGCGAGGAACGCCGCGAGGGCCACCAGGATGCCGCCGATGATCAGCCCGGCCTTCGCGCCGGCCCCGTCCACCGAGGTGGCGGTCACGATCAGCCCGGCGCCTGCCAGCAGCCCGAGCAGTCCGAGCAGCAGCGCGAGCCCGCCGCCGATGCTCTGCGCGGTGAACTCCCGCACCCGTGGCGCCGGCATCTCGGGCACATCGGCGGTGACCTGCGTGTCGTGTGTGGACATGGGTGGTCCCCCGTTCTTCCGTCGAAGCCACTCCTGCATAGCTTCCGTCTAGCTAAGTGATATCACTTTTCCGTGCTCTGGCAACCCTGCGGGTGTCTCGTACGTCGGTTCCGGTGGGATGGGTGCTGATTGTCACGTCCGCAAAGGACCGGATCGGCAGCCCTATCTCTTATCTCCCGGTGTTAGCTTTCTGAGCTGACCTGAGCGGCGAACCTGTGTGACATGTGAGCACACATGAACGAAGCGGAGCAGATCGGACTCATGGGACGAGCGGAAGAGAGACGCGCCCGACAGCGCGGTGGGCGCCGGGCGGCACCCCAGAGCCACCGTTCGTCGGCCGCGGCCGGGAAGAGCGGCATACGCAGGCTCTTCACCTGGAAGAAGATTCTGGGCACCTTCCTCGGCCTGTGCCTGCTGGGCATGGGCGCCTTCATCGTGCTGTACATGGTGATCGACATCCCCGAGGGGAACGCCGACGCCAAGCGGCAGAGCAACATCTACAAGTACAGCGACGGCTCGATCATGGCCCGCGACGGCAAGGTCAACCGCGAGAACGTCGATCTGTCCCGGGTCCCGAAGGAGGTGCGGATGACGTTCGTCGCGGCCGAGAACAAGACCTTCTTCAAGGACGCCGGCGTCGACTTCAAGGGCACCGCCCGGGGTCTGTTCAACACGGTCTCCGGCCGGGGCGCGCAGGGCGGTTCGACGATCACCCAGCAGTACGTCAAGAACTATTACCTGACGCAGGAACAGACCGTCTCGCGCAAGCTGAAGGAACTGGTCATCTCGCTGAAGCTGGACCGGGAGAAGTCCAAGGACTACATCCTCGCCGGCTACATCAACACCAGCTACTACGGCCGCAACGCCTACGGCATCCAGGCCGCCGCCCAGGCCTACTACGGCAAGGACGCCGAGAAGCTCACCGTCGCGCAGGGCGCCTACCTCGCCGCGCTGCTCCAGGCCCCCAGTCAGTACGACTGGGCCGTCGCCTCGGAGAACGGCAAGAAGCTGGTGAAGGCGCGCTGGAACTACGTCCTGGACAACATGGTCGAAGAGGGCTGGCTGAGCGCCTCCGAGCGGGCCGGGACGAAGTTCCCGGTGCCCGAGGAGCCCAAGCCCGCCCCCGGCATGGAGGGCCAGAAGGGCTACCTGGTCAACGCGGCCAACTCGGCGCTGGAGAAGCAGCTCGTCGCCGACGGCACCGCCGACAGCGCCAAGCAGGCCGAGGCTCTGGTCAACGCCGGCGGCTGGACCCTGACGCTCAACATCGACAAGAAGAAGCAGGCGGCGCTGGAGAAGTCCGTCCGGCGGCAGCTGATCAGCAAGCTCGACCCCGACAAGCGCAAGGTCGACGCGGACGTCCAGGCCGGTGCCGCGTCCGTGAACCCGAAGACCGGCGCGGTGGTCGCGATGTACGGCGGCGAGGACTACTTCAAGCACTACATGAACAACGCCACCCGCGCCGACTACCAGCCCGCCTCCACCTTCAAGCCGGTCATCCTGGCCGCGGCCCTGGAGGCGCGGGCGACGACGCAGAGCGGCAAACCGATCACCGCGAACACGATCTACGACGGCACCAGCAAGCGCCAGGTCGTGGAGGACGGCACCAAGGTCGGCTTCGCCCCCGAGAACGAGGACGACAAGAACTACGGCCCGATCTCCGTCCAGACGGCGATGAACAAGTCCGTCAACTCCGTCTTCGCGCAGATGGGCGTCGACGTCGGCATGTCCGAGGTGGTCAAGGTCGCCGGCAAGCTCGGCATGGACACCGAGAACATGGAGGCCGTGCCCGCGCAGACCCTGGGCAGCATGGGCGCGAGCCCCCTGCAGATGGCCGGTGTCTACGCGACCCTCGACAACCACGGCAAAAAGGTCACCCCGGCCCTCGTGAAGTCGGCGGAGCACCTGAACCAGAACGTCACCATGCCCGACCCGGTCGGCGACCAGGTCATCAGCCGCGAGGCCGCCGACTCGGTCACCTCGGTGCTGACCGGCGTGGTCGACGACGGCACCGCCCGCAAGGCCGTGGCCGAGAACCCCGGCCGCAACGGCCAGCAGGTCGCGGGCAAGACCGGTACGTCCGACAACAACAAGTCGGCCTGGTTCACCGGTTACACGCCCGGCCTGGTCACCTCGGTCGGCCTGTTCGGCGAGGACGCCAAGACCCACGCCCAGGTCCCGATGTATAAGGCGGGCGGCGAGCCCCGCGTCAACGGCGGCGGGTTCCCGGCGCAGATCTGGTCGGCGTACACCTTCGGTGTGATGGGCGACGTCGACGAGTTCGACCTGGAGACCCAGCAGGGCGCCGCCGTCGAGCCGACCTGGACGCCGACGCCCTCGCAGTCGCCGACCGAGGAGCCGTCGCAGGAGCCCACGACGGAGGAGCCGTCGTCGTCCCCGCCGCCGACGACGGAGAAGCCCTCCTCGTCCCCGCCTCCGTCACCCGGCGG
>NZ_JAIGQA010000152.1:0-20217 GCF_019733245.1 Streptomyces sp. WAC04114 | reverse complement strand
CCACCGAAGTCCCCGCACCGCTCACCGAGCCCTCCGCCCCCATCGATGTCTCCGCGCCGCTCATCGCGTCCTCCTCGTCCGGTACAGCACCGCCACGAACGCGGGCACCCCGATCAGCGACGTCACGACCCCCACCGGGACCTCCTGCGGATCGAGGACGGTCCGCGCCAGGGTGTCCACCCACACCAAGAACACCGCTCCCGCGAGGGCGGTGACCGGCAGCAGCCGGGCGTGCCCGGGGCCGGTCAGGGCCCGGGCGGCGTGCGGCAGGACCAGTCCGACGAAGCCGATCGCCCCTGCCGAGCTGACCAGCGCGGCCGTGAGCAGGGCCGTGACGCACAGCAGCACCAGGCGGGTCCGGGCGAGGGACACCCCGAGCGCGGCCGCCGCGTCCTGTCCGAAGGCGAAGGCGTCGAGGGTACGGGCGTAGGACAGGCAGACCACCAGGGCCACGGCCAGCACGGCCAGGCACAGCCACACGTCGGTCCAGCCCGCGCCGCCGAGCGAGCCGAGGAGCCAGAACAGCACGCCCCGGGTCGTCTCGGCGTCGGCGGAGGTCATCACGACGAAGGAGGTGAGGGCCGAGAAGAGCTGCATCGCGGCGACGCCCGCGAGGACGACCCGGTCGGTGGTGCCGCCGAGGGTGTGGCTGAGCAGCAGCACCAGAGCGAACGACAGCAGGGCGCCGAGGAACGCGCCCCCGGACACCGATATGGCGCCGCCGCCCGCGCCGAGCACGACCACGAGGACCGCTCCGGTGGATGCGCCCGAGGACACCCCCAGCACGAAGGGGTCGGCCAGCGGGTTGCGCAGCAGGGATTGCATCACCGCCCCGCACACGGCGAGTCCGGCCCCGCACACGGCCGCGAGCAGGGTGCGCGGCAGCCGCAGCTGCCAGACGATCCCGTCCCTGATCGGCGTCAGCTCCGAACTGCCGAGGCCGAGATGGGCGGCCACGACGGACCACACGTCGCCGACGCCGATGTCGGCGGGACCGATGGTGATGGCCACGGCGAGGGAGGCGACGAGCGCGACGGTCCCGGCCGCGCCCAGCGCGAGTCCTGCCCGGCGCGGGGGCCCGGTCCCGGCGGCCGGCAGCCCCTGGGCGGTCACTTCACCAGCCCGAACCGGCGCAGCCCGGCCGCCACCTGCTCCACACCCTCGACGGTGCGGATGGTCGGGTTCATGGCCTGGCCGCTGAGCAGCACGTACCGCTTGTGCCGGACGGCGTCCATGTTCCTGGTGACGGGGTTGGACTCCAGGAAGGCGATCTTCTTCGCGGCGGACTCGGCGGTCTGGGACTTGCGGGTCAGGTCGCCGATGACGAGGACGTCGGGGTCGCGGTCGGCGACGGTCTCCCAGTTGACCTGTGGCCACTCCTCGTGCGTGTCGTCGAAGACGTTCTTCGCGCCGAGGGCCCGGGTGATGATGCCGGGCGCGCCGCAACAGCCCGCCAGGTAGGGCGACTCGGAGTTCGCGAACCAGTAGAGGAGGGTGACGTCGGAGGCGTCGATGCCGGCCGTGGCCTTCTTCATGCGCTGCTGGAGGGAGCCCACGAGGGCGTCGCCGCGCTTCCTCACCCCGAACACGGTCGCGAGGTCGCGCACTTCGCCGTAGACGGTGTCGATGTCCAGGGCCTTGTCGCGGGCGCCGTCGCCGCCGCCCGAGTTGTCCTTGCCGGCGCAGTCGGACGGGGAGACGTAGGTGGGGACGCCGAGCTTCTCGAACTGCTCGCGGGTGGCGACGCCGCCCTTGCCGAGGGTGGAGACGAAGGACGCGGCGACGAAGTCGGGCTCGGTGTCCAGGACGCGTTCGAAGGACGGGTTGTCGTCGGCGAGGCGCGGCACCTTCGCCTCGGCCTTCTCCAGCCCCTTCATCACGGGGTCGGTCCAGGTGGCCGTACCCGCGAGGCGGTCGGCCAGGCCCAGGGAGAGCAGGATCTCGGTGGTGCCCTGGTTGAGGGACACCGCGTGCCGCGGCGGGGCGGGGACGCGGACCTCGTGCCCGCAGTTGGTGAGGGTGACGGCGGCCTTGGCGTCGGTGGACGCGGTGCCGCCGCAGCCGGTCAGGAGCAGGGAGCCGGCCGCGAGCAGGGCGGCGGCACGGGCGGGTCGGGCGAGGGGCACGGGAACCAGTCCTCAGGCGTCGAGGGCTCATGCGCGGAGCCCGGTCGTACGGTGCTCCCCCGCCGCACGCGGCCGCGGGGGCCGCCAGCAGGTCTTCGGACTCGGGTTCACCCGGGATCGAGGCGCCTTCCCGGACGTCCGCGAGGGAGTCCAGTGGCCGAGGCCCCGCCCGTCCCCCTCACCGCTGCGCGTCAGTTCCGGATTCGCACCGGATTCCCTGACCCACGTACATGGGTTCGACTGGCCTCGGCAAGCTATCACGGAGGCCGGCCGGGGAATCACCGCACACCCGGCGCCGTTACACAAGGAACAGTTCGTCCACGACTTCCTTGGAGGCCGCCGGTGCACGGCGACGAGGCAACGGTCCGCAGGATCCTCACCGAGCTCGGCGACACCTGGGCCGTGGTGGGCCTGTCGTCGAACCAGCGGCGCGCGGCGTACGGCGTCGCCGCGGTGCTCCAGCGCTTCGGCAAGCGCGTGGTTCCGGTGCACCCGAAGGCGGAGACGGTGCACGGGGAGAAGGGCTACGCGAGCCTGGCGGACATCCCCTTCGACGTGGACGTCGTCGACGTGTTCGTGAACAGCGACCTCGCCGGGGCCGTCGCGGACGAGGCGGTCGCCAAGGGCGCGAAGGGCGTCTGGTTCCAGCTCGGCGTCATCGACGAGGCGGCGTACGACCGGGCCCGTGCGGCGGGCCTGGAGATGGTGATGGACCGCTGCCCGGCGATCGAGATCCCACGGCTGTCTCGTCACGACGTGCAGTAGCCCTGAGGGAGGCAGCCGTCCGCGGAGGTGACCGTCCACTGACAACGGCCTCCATAATGTGCGCATGACCCACCCCCTTCCGCCCGCCGACTCCGGTGCCCCGCACCGTTTTCCGGTCGTCGTCGTGGGCGCCGGTCCCGCGGGTCTGACCGTCGGCAACATCCTGCGGGCCGCGTCCGTGGACTGCCTGGTGCTGGAGACCGAGACCCGGGAGTTCGTCGAACAGCGGCCCCGGGCCGGGGTCATCGAGGAATGGGCCGTGCGGGGCCTGGAGAAGCGGGGCCTCGCCCGGAACCTGCTGGACCGCGCGGAGCCGCACACCGCGTGCGAGTTCCGCTTCGACGGGGAGCGGTACAGGTTTCCGTACGGCGAGCTGACGGGCAGCCACCACTTCGTCTACCCGCAGCCGTTGCTGGTGACGGACCTGGTGCGCGAGTACGCCGACGTCCGGGGCGGCGCGATCCGCTTCGGCGTCCGGGACGTACGCGTCCACGACGTCGACGGCGACCGGCCGTCGGTGTCGTACACCTGCCACGAGAGCGGCGAACTCCAGGTCGTGCACTGCGATTTCGTCGCGGGCTGCGACGGGGCGCGCGGGGTGAGCCGGGCCTCGCTCCCGACCGAGCGGGTCCGGATCGCGCGGCACGACTACGGCATCGGCTGGCTGGCCCTGCTCGCCGAGGCCCCGCCGTCCACCGACTGCGTGCTGTTCGGCTGCCACGGTCGCGGCTTCGCCGGCCAGATGCCCCGCAGCCCGGAGGTGACCCGCTACTACCTCCAGTGCCCGCCGGGCGACGACGTGGAGAACTGGCCGCACGAGCGTGTCTGGTCGGAGCTGCGGGAACGGCTCGGGGCGGCCGGTGCGCCGCCGCTGACCGAGGGCCGGCTGATCGAGAAGCGTGTGCTGGACATGCACGACTACGTGGTCGAGCCGATGGTGCACGGCCGGCTCTTCCTCGCGGGCGACGCGGCCCATCTGGTCGCCCCGATCGCCGCCAAGGGCATGAACCTCGCCCTGCACGACGCCTTCCTGCTCGGCGACGCCCTGGTCGCGCGGCTCACCACCGGTGACGGCGGCGGCCTCGACGGCTACGCGCAGGCGTGTCTGCGGCGCGTGTGGGACTACCAGGAGTTCTCGCAGTGGCTGTCCGAGGTGTACCACGGCACGGCGGCGGGCGACCCGTTCCGCGCGGGCACCGCGCTCGCCCGGCTGCGCCGTCTGTTCACCTCGCCCACGGCGGCCGCCGCCTTCGCCGAGCAGTACCTCGGGACGGCGGCGCGCTACTGAGCGGGCCGTGGTCAGTCGTGCGGGGGCCGGTCGCTGAGCCGGTGGTCGGCCACGTTCAGCGCCTCGTCGACGAGCCTGCGCAGATGGCCGTCGCGCAGTGAGTAGATCACCCGGCGACCCTCCTTGCGTGTGTCCACCAGGCCCGCGAGGCGCAGTCGCGCCAGGTGCTGGCTGACGGCCGGCCGGGCCGCCCCGCACGCCTCCGTGAGGGTCGTGACGTCGGCCTCTCCCCCGGTCAGCGCGTGCAGCAGGGCGAGCCGGGTCCGGTCCCCCAGCAGGGCCAGCAGTTCGGCGGCGAGCGCGAACTGCTCCTCGCCGGGGCTGCGCGGATGCGCATCATGCGCAGATGACAGGTGCATGCGTGCGCTCATACGCACATAATGGCGCCACGACACGGGTACGTCCACTCTCGCGCGCACCGGAAGGGGATCCACGTGAGCGACCGGCACGAGCACTCCCACCCTCATGAACACACCCCCGGGCCCGATCGCGGGAACCCGCAGGGACGCGACCACGGGCACTCGCCCGGGCACGACCACCGGCACGAGCGGAGGCACGACCGCGGGAATCCGCCTGGCTACGGCCACGGCCACGGTCACGGCCACGGCCACCGGCACGGCCTGCGCCACCGGGTGGCCCACCTCCTCGCCCCGCACTCCCACGAGACGGCCGACAAGGTCGACTCCGCCCTGGAGTCCTCGGCCCGCGGGATGCGGGCGCTGTGGGTCTCGCTCGTCGTCCTGGGTGTGACGGCGCTGGCGCAGGCGGTCGTGGTGGTGGTCTCCGGGTCGGTGGCGCTGCTCGGGGACACGGTGCACAACACCGCGGACGCACTGACCGCCGTCCCGCTCGGGATCGCCTTCGTGCTGGGCCGGCGCGCGGCCACGCGCCGCTTCACCTACGGCTACGGGCGGGCCGAGGACCTGGCCGGTCTCGTGATCGTGCTGACGATCGCCGCGTCCGCGGCCTTCGCGGGCTGGACGGCCGTGGACCGCCTGCTGGATCCGCGCCCGGTCCAGCACGTCCCGGCGGTCGCCGTGGCCGCCCTCGTCGGCTTCGCCGGCAACGAGTGGGTGGCGCGCTACCGCATCCGCGTCGGCCGCTCGATCGGCTCGGCCGCGCTGGTGGCCGACGGGCTGCACGCCCGCACCGACGGCTTCACCTCGCTGGCCGTGCTGCTGGGCGCCGGCGGCTCGGCCCTGGGATGGCAACTGGCCGATCCCGTCGTCGGGCTGGCGATCACCGCGGCGATCGCGCTGGTGCTGCGGGACGCGGCCCGGGAGGTGTTCCGCCGGGTGATGGACGCCGTCGACCCGGTCCTGGTGGACCGCGCCGAGCGGGCCCTGACCGAGGTGCCCGGGGTGCGCGGGGTGGGTGAGCTGCGGCTGCGCTGGATCGGCCACCGGCTGCGCGCCGAGGTGGCGGTCGTGGTGGACGGCGACGAGACGGTGCGCGAGGCCCACCGCATCGCCGTGGACGCCGAGCACGCGCTGCTGCACGCGGTACCGCGGCTGACCGCGGCCCTGGTGCACGCCGACCCGGAGCCGGCCCCGGGCGAGAGCGACCCTCACCTGCCGCTGGCCCACCACATCGCGGCGTAGGCCAAGAGACCCGGAGCCGCCGCCGGATCAATCGCAGGCCGGCTCATCGCGACGTCAGGTCAGGAGACCCCGAGCCCCTCCAGCACCTCGGCGTGCGGCAGTTCGGCGAAGGCCTTGCCCGGAACCAGCAGCTTGCCGCGCCGCCGCCCGCTGCCGACCAGCACGTACGGCAGGTCGACGACGGCGGCGTCCACCAGGAGCGGCCAGCCGTCCGGCAGCCCGAGCGGGGTGATGCCTCCGTACTCCATGCCGGTCGCGCCGGTCGCCGTGTCCATCGAGGCGAAGGAGGCCTTGCGGGCACCGAGCCGGCGGCGCACGACCCCGTTCACGTCGACCCGGGTGGTGGACAGCACGACGCATGCGGCGAGCGTGGACTCACCGCCCCGCTTCCCCGAGACCACGACGCAGTTCGCCGACCGTTCCAGCAGGTCCTGCCCGTAGTGCTCCACGAAGGTGGCGGTGTCGGCCCACTCCGGGTCGGTGTCGACGTAGACGATCTGCTCGGCGGGGACGCTGCCCTGCCAGTGGCGTACGGCGTCGGCGACCGGGGCGGTGAGTTCGTCGAGGCAGGTTGGGGCCGGTCGGGCGTCGTCGAAGTGTCCGATGGGTGCGCGCATGGCCGCACGCTAACAACAGCGGCCCGGTGGCGGTCCGGGCGTCTCAGGTCACGGGCGGGACCGAGACGGCCATGACCATCTCCATGGGCGCGTCGCCGGTGTTGCCGTAGGTGTGCGGGACGTTGGCCTCGAAGTGGACGCTGGCGCCCGCGGGCACGCGATGCTCGACGCCGTCGACGGTGAGGGTCAGTTCGCCCGCCGTGACGTGGAGCAGCTCGGTCGTGCCGGCGGGGTGCGGGTCCGACGGGCTGCTCTCGCCGGGCATGAGCCGCCAGTCCCACATCTCCAGCGGGCCGGGTGCCTCGGTGCCCGCGAGCAGCCGGTTGTAGCTGCCGGCGTCGGTGTGCCAGAGCCGTACGGCCTGTTCGGCCGGGATGACGCGTACGTTCGGGCCCTGCTCGTAGTCGAGCAGGGTCGTGATGCTGACGCCGAGCGCGTCGCCGATCTTGACGACGGTGCCGAGGCTGGGGTTGGTGCGGGCCTGCTCGATCTGGATGAGCATGCCGCGGCTGACGCCCGCCCGGGCGGCGAGCACGTCCAGGGTGAAGCCGCGCACCGCGCGCCAGTGCTTGACGCTCCGCGCCAGGGACTGGGTCAGCAGGTCGAGGTCCGACACGTTCCGTCCAATATTCTGTATGACACAGTGCAATGCGCTGCACTATGGTGTGGTTGACCTGATCGTTCACTGAACTGTACTGCGAGGTATCCGTCCCATGACAGCGCTCTTCGCCCTGGCCACCAGCTTGTTGTGGGGGCTGGCCGACTTCGGCGGGGGTCTGCTGACCCGGCGCACGCCCGCGCTCACGGTGGTCGTGGTCTCGCAGTCGATCGCGGTCGTGGTGCTCGGCGCGGTCGTGGTGGCGACCGGCGGCTGGAGCGAGGCGGGCCCGCAGCTGTGGTTCGCCGTGGCGGCCGGGCTGGTCGGTCCGGTGGCGATGCTCGCCTTCTACAAGGCGCTCGCGCTGGGCCCCATGGGCGTGGTCTCGCCGCTGGGGTCGATCGGCGTGGCGGTGCCGGTCGGGGTGGGACTGATGCTGGGCGAGCGCCCCGGTCTGCTGCAGTTCACCGGCATCCTGGTGGCCGTGGCCGGCGTGTGCCTCGCGGGCGGTCCCCAGTTCCGCGGCGCTCCCGTCCAGCGGCAGGCCATCGTCCTGACGCTGCTCGCCGCGTTCGGCTTCGGCGCGGTGATGGCCCTGATCGCCGAGGCGTCGACGACGCTGACCGGCCTGTTCCTCGCCCTGTTCGTACAGCGGGTGACGAACGTCGCCGCGGGCGGGCTCGCGCTGTTCGTGTCGGTGCGGCGCGGGGCGCCCGCCCTTCCGGCGGACGGTTTCCCCTGGCGCACCCTGCCCGCCCTCGCCTTCGTCGGCCTCGCGGACGTCGCCGCCAACGGCACGTACTCGATCGCCGCACAGCACGGCCCGGTGACGGTCGCGGCCGTGCTGGCCTCGCTGTACCCGGTGGTGACGGCCGCGGCGGCACGGGGCATCCTGCGCGAACGGCTGCGGGCGGTGCAGGCCGCGGGCGCGGGGCTGGCCCTGGTGGGGACGGTCCTGCTGGCGTCGGGCTGAAACCGGCCGCGGCCGGCGAGCGCGGAGTGTCGTGACCTTGGGCTGACCCCGGCTGCGGTTCCGAGATTCTCGGCGTCGGGCTGAACCGGCTGCGGCTCCCGGGGCTCGTGGCGTCGGGCTGAACCGGCTGCGGCTCCCGGGGGGCTTGTAGCGTCCGGCTGAACCCGCTGCGGCTCCGGGGGACTTGTAGCGTCCGGCTGAATCCGGCTGCGGCTCCGAGATTCTCGGCGTCGGGCTGAACCGGCTGCGGCTCCCGGGGGGCTTGTAGCGTCCGGCTGAATCCGGCTGCGGTTCCGAGATTCTCGGCGTCGGGCTGAACCGGCTGCGGCTCCGGGGGCTCGTGGCGTTGGGCAAATCCGGCCGCGGCTCCGGGAGGCATGTGGCGTCGGGCTGAATCCGGCCGCGACTCCGGGAGGCTCGTGGCGTCAGGCAAATCCGGCTGCGGCCCCGGGAGGCTCGTCGCGTCGGGCTGAATCCGGCCGCGGCTCCGGAAGGCGTGTGGCGTCGGGCCGAATCCGGCCGCTGAATTGGGCCGCGGCTCCGGGATCTTGTGACACCGGGCTAACCCGACCGTCGCACCGAAGCCCCATGACACCGAGCGAACCCGGTGGTTCAGGCCCCCGGCTCCAGCTCCGCCAGTCCCGCCGCCTCCTGATCCAGCTCCGCCAGCCGGGCCGCCGTCTCCTCGTCCAGATCGGACAGGGCACGGAGCTGCTCGGGGGTGACGCCCTCGGGTATCGGCACCGGTGCCGGGGTGCGCAGCGGCGGCTGCCAGCCGCCGGAAGGGGTCCAGCGCCGTACGACGCGTGCGGGCGTGCCCGCGACCACGGCGTGGTCGGGCACCGTGCCCCGTACGACCGCGCCCGCGGCCACCACCACGTTCCGCCCGATCCGGGCGCCCGGCAGGATCACCGCTCCTGTGCCGATCCAGCAGCCGGGCCCGATCTCCACGGGCTCCATCCGCGGCCACTGCTTGCCGATCGGCTCGTGCGGATCGTCGTAGGAGTGGTTCGTGGACGTGACGTACACATACGGGCCGAAGTAGCAGTCGTTGCCGATCGTGACCGTGGTGTCGGCGATGACGTGGCTGCCGCGGCCGAGGACGACGCCGTCACCGAGGCGCAGGATCGGGTCCGGGCCGAGGTCGAGGTCGGGCATCAGGCCGGCAGTGAGGGTGACCTGCTCGCCGATGATGCAGTGGGAGCCGAGATGGATCCAGGGCTCGCCGAAGACCGTGCCGAGCGGGAAGGCCAGTCTGGTACCTGTTCCCATCGCGCCGAAGCGGTACCGGCCGGGGTGTTCGGCGGTGACGGAGGCCGTCCGCTGCAACCAGGCCCAGCCCGTGTGGACGGCGCGCTGCGTCAGGCTCCGCCGCCAGGATGAGAACGTGTTCTTGCGCTTCGGCACGAGCTCACGGTACTCAGCGGTAGCTCCGACCGCGGCGTCGACGGCCTGTGATCTTCGCCCCACCGGGTGGCGTACGGTGTGCGCGTTGTCTACGACGTTTCGGGAGGCGGACATGGCGCAGCGGGCGATGATCACCGGGATCGGCGGCAGGGAGCCGGAGATCGACGCGACGGCGTTCGTGGCGCCGACGGCGTCGGTCATCGGGGGCGTGACCCTGGGGGCGGGCGCGAGCGTCTGGTACGGAGCCGTGGTGCGCGGCGACGTCGAGACGATCTCCGTCGGGGCGAGCAGCAACGTGCAGGACAACTGCACGCTCCACGCCGACCCGGGATTCCCGGTGACCGTCGGGGAGCGGGTGAGCATCGGGCACAACGCGGTGGTGCACGGCGCGACGGTCGAGGACGACTGCCTGGTCGGGATGGGGGCGACAGTGCTGAACGGGGCGGTGATCGGGGCCGGGTCGCTCGTCGCCGCTCAGGCGCTGGTGCCGCAGGGCATGGTCGTGCCGCCCGGGTCACTGGTGGCCGGGGTCCCCGCGAAGGTGCGGCGGGAGCTGACGGAGGAGGAGCGGCAGGGCGTCACCCTCAACGGCACGATGTACGCCGAGCTGGCGAAGGCGCACCGCGAGGTGCACGCGTAGCGGGAGGACGCCCTACTCCGCGGCGGCCACGGGCTGGGCCTGCTGGGTCTCCTGCGCCTTCTTCGCCTTGCGCTTGATCACCAGCATGGACGTGAGGCCCACCAGGACCGCCGCGACCAGGCCCAGCCACGAGAAGCGCTTCAGCCAGGACTCGGCGACGATGCCGACGTAGTAGATGACCGCGGTCGTGCCGCCCGCCCAGACGATGCCGCCGAGGACGTTGGCGATGAGGAACTTCCAGTACGGCATGCGCAGTACGCCGGCGAGGGGACCCGCGAAGATCCGGAGCAGGGCGACGAACCGGCCGAAGAAGACGGTCCACATGCCCCACTTCTCGAAGGACCGCTCGGCGGTGGCGATGTGGCCTTCGCTGAAGTGCTTGGGAAACTTGTTGCCCAGCCAGGCCAGCAGGGGCCGCCCGCCCTTGCGGCCGATGGCATAGCCGATCGAGTCGCCGATGATCGCGCCGGCCGTGGCGCTGGCGCCGAGGACGACGGGGTCGATCTCGCCGTGCTGGGACGCCAGCAGGGCGGAGGAGACGAGGATGATCTCACCCGGCAGCGGAATGCCCAGGCTCTCCAGACCGATGACCAGCCCCACCAGTGCGTATACGGCGACGGCGGGTACGGTTTCGAGCCACTCCTGGACGTGCAACGCCGGTTCCTTTCCCTGGGCTTCCTGCGAGCTTCCCTGCGTGAACGGGAAGCCTACCGGCTCCTAGGACGTCCCCTGCGGCTCAGGCGTTCCAGCTCCACTCGGCGACCTCGGGCAGGTCCGTGCCGTGCTCGCGGATCCAGGCGTGGTGGCGGGTGCGGGCGTCGGCCATCCGCTGGCCTACGGCCGTGGCGCGGACCGCGAGGCCCGGGACGCGGTCGATCACGTCCATGACCAGCCGGTAGCGGTCGAGGTCGTTGCGGACGACCATGTCGAACGGCGTGGTCGTGGTGCCGGCCTCCTTGTAGCCGCGCACGTGCAGGTTCTGGTGGCCGGTGCGGCGGTAGGCCAGGCGGTGGATCAGCCAGGGGTAGCCGTGGTAGGCGAAGATCACCGGCTTGTCGGTGGTGAACAGGCCGTCGTACTCGAAGTCGCTCATGCCGTGCGGGTGCTCCCCCTGGGGCAGCAGCCGGGCGAGGTCGACGACGTTCACGACCCGGACGGACAGCTCGGGCAGATGGCGGCGGAGCAGGTGCGCGGCGGCCAGGGTCTCCTGGGTGGGCACGTCTCCGGCGCAGGCCAGCACGACGTCGGGCTCGGCGCCGTCCTCGGTGCCCGCCCACTCCCAGATGCCAGCGCCGCGGGCGCAGTGGACCCGGGCCTCGTCCATCGACAGCCAGTCGAAGCAGGGCTGCTTCCAGGCGACGATCACGTTCACGTAATCACGGCTGCGCAGGGCGTGGTCCGCGACGGAGAGCAGGGTGTTGGCGTCCGGCGGGAGGTAGACGCGGACGACCTCGGGGCTCTTGTTGAGGACGTGGTCGACGAAGCCGGGGTCCTGGTGGGAAAAGCCGTTGTGGTCCTGCCGCCACACATGGGAGGTCAGCAGGTAGTTGAGGGAGGCGATGGGGGCGCGCCAAGCCAGCCCGCGGGAGGTGCGCAGCCACTTGATGTGCTGGTTGACCATGGAGTCGACGATGTGCACGAACGCCTCGTAGCAGGAGAACAGTCCGTGCCGGCCGGTGAGGAGGTAGCCCTCCAGCCAGCCCTGGCAGAGGTGTTCGGAGAGGATCTCCATGACCCGGCCGTGCCGGTCGAGGTGCTCGTCCACGGGCAGGGTGCCGGCCTGCCAGGTCTTGCCGCTGGCGTCGAAGACGGCCTGGAGCCGGTTGGAGGCGGTCTCGTCCGGGCCGACCAGGCGGAAGTCACGGCGGTCGGCGGTGTCGCGCATCACCCGGGCGAGGAGGTCGCCGAGGACCCGGGTCGGCTCGTGCAGCGTCGTGCCGGGTTTGTCGACGGGGACGGCGAAGTCGTCCAGGGACGGGATCGGCAGGTCGCGGACGAGCAGCCCGCCGTTGGCGTACGGGGTGGCACCGAGCCGCCTGGTGCCGTCGGGGACGCAGGCGAGGACGTCCGCGACCGGGCGGCCCTCGGCGTCGAACAGCTCCTCGGGCCGGTACGAGCGCAGCCAGGACTCCAGCTGCCGCAGGTGGTCGGGGTTGTCGCGGACGCCGGACAGCGGCACCTGGTGGGCGCGCCAGGTGCCCTCCACCGGTTCGCCGTCGACCTCGGCCGGGCCGGTCCAGCCCTTGGGGGTGCGCAGCACGATCACCGGCCAGCGAGGGCGCTCGGTCTCGCCCTCCTCGCGGGCGGCGCGCTGTGCGGCGGCGATGCGGTCGAGCGCGGTGTCCATGGCCTCGGCCATCACGCGGTGGACGGTGGCCGGATCGTCGCCGGAGACGTGGATCGGCTCGTGGCCGTAGCCGCGCAGCAGCGCGTCGAGCTCCTCCTCGGGGAGGCGGGACAGCACGGTCGGGTTGGCGATCTTGTAGCCGTTGAGGTGCAGGATCGGCAGGACGGCACCGTCGTGGACGGGGTCGAGGAACTTGTTGGCGTGCCAGGAGGCGGCGAGCGGGCCGGTCTCCGCCTCGCCGTCGCCGATCACGCAGGCCACCAGCAGGTCCGGGTTGTCGAGGGCGGCGCCGTAGGCGTGGGCGAGGGCGTAGCCGAGTTCGCCGCCCTCGTGGATCGAGCCGGGCACCTCCGGGGCGACATGGCTGGGCACGCCGCCGGGGAAGGAGAACTGCCGCATGAGCAACTCCATGCCCTGCGCGTCCCGGGAGGCGTCCGGATACTTCTCGCTGTAACTGCCCTCCAGCCAGGAGTTGGCGAGGACCGACGGCCCGCCGTGGCCCGGGCCCCAGATGCACAGGGCGTCGAGGTCGCGTGCCTTGATCACCCGGTTGAGGTGGGTGTGGACGAGGTTCAGCCCGGGTGAGGTGCCCCAGTGGCCGAGCAGCCGCGGCTTGATGTGCTCGGGGCGCAACGGCTCGGTGAGCAGGGGGTTCGCCAGCAGGTAGATCTGACCGGCCGCCAGGTAGTTGGCGGCCCGCCAGTGGGCGTCGAGCGTGCGCAGTTCCTCGTCGGTGGGCACGGTCCTGCTGTCGGTCCTGCTGTCCTGGCGCGGGGCCTCGGGCATGGGTGACTCCCTGGGTTCTGCGGGCGGACCCAGGAGGAGTACCAGTTTGTTCCGGTTCGATGCCAGGCGCCTCTCGGCCATGGCTCGCCGGCCGGGTGGTTCAGAACGGCGAGGCATGGCCGTGCGGTCCCGGCCACCCGCCCTCGTGTGCGGTCCCGTGACCACGGGGTCGCCCTCCCGGGCGACCCCGTACTCCTTCTACGGCAGTGCGGCGGAGTGCACCGTGGTCACGGCGTCGGCCACGGTCGCGGTCACCGGACGGAGGACGTCGGGACCGGGTCCCTCGGCCCTGTCGGGACCGGGCCCCGCGGTCGCCTCATCTGGGCCGGGCCCCATGGTCGCCCCATCGGCGCCGGGCGCGGCGTCCTCGCAGCAGCCGACCTGCGCGAACCTCGTCTCGTAGCGCTCCTGCGGCAGATCCCGGGACCTGGTGTCCGGCGGCGCGGGCGGGGCGTTGTCGTCGTGCGGTCCCCGCGTGCGCTGCCCACCGCTCTCCCGCGGAGCCTCCTCGGCCCGCTTCTTCCGGGACTCCCCCGGACCTCCGGGCGCGGCGGCCGGTTCCAGCACCCAGCGTTGCGCCTCGGACCCGTCGCGGCCGACGACGACCACGTCCCGGCCCTTGCCGGTGGCGACGGCCAGCCCCTTGCCGCCGCGGGGCAGGAGTTCGCCGCGCACGGTCAGGTCGTAGCGGACGACCCCGGCGTGCACGAGGCAGCCGGCCAGGACGACCGAGCCCTCGCCGGTGTCCGAGCCCAGGCACAGGGTGGGGTCGGCGGCGCTGCGCAGGACCCCGTCGTCCTGGTACGACCACAGCTGGGACCCGCCCGAGGAGCAGGCGGCCAGCACGATACGGGCGTCCGCCCGGATCCGCCCGCCCAGGACGTCGAGGCACCGGCTGTCGTCGAGGTTGCGCAGCCGTCCCCGGGCCACCTCGGCGGGGCTGCCGACGGAGGCGGCCGAGGGGGAACCGGCGGACGAGGACCGTGTGGAATCCGGTTCCACGGACGACGGGCCGGCGCTGTCGGGGTCGACGGAGTGGCCGCTGACCGCGCCCCAGGTGGCCTGCGGGTCGGCGGTGCCGCTCTCCTCCGTCCAGCCCCGGGCGGCGAGCAGGGTCGCGAGCAGCACGAGGGAGGTCACCCCGATCGCTGCGGCCAGCGCCTTCGTGTGCCTCCTCGGTGCCCCGGGCCGGCCGGTCGCCGGCAGGTCGCGGGGCCGGAGGCGGTGGCGTCCGCCCGAGGGCAGGGCGCCCCTGCCCTCGTCCCGGCCCGGCCGTGATTCCAGGTAGCGGCGGGCGCCCCAGCCGAGCACCGTCTCCACGAGCAGGTCTTCCAGACCGCCCTCGAAATGACTGAGTTGTTCGGCGGCGTGCCGGCAGTAGCGGCAGGCCATGAGATGCCGCTGCACATCCGGCAGCAACGCCCCGCCGCGACGCATGGGCACGTCCAGCAGGCGGTTGTAGTAACGGCATTCCTGCGTCGGTGCGAGTTCCCAGTGCGCGCGTACGCACCCGGTCCGGAATTGCTCGCGCGCCTGCTCCAGGGCGGCCGACGCGGTGGCCGCGTCCACCCCGAGCAGACCGGCCGGTACGGATATGGTCTCGGCCTCGACCTCCGTGTGCCAGAGCAGGCATTGAGAAGCCCCGGGAAGGCCCCGGAAAGCACGCTCCGCGAGGCGCCGCCTTTCGGGTGTCCCGGGCCGGGCGGCACGCAGACCGCGGGCGCCGACGGTTTTGCGGAGTTCCGGCAGCACGGTGGAAATGCCGTCGTCGGCGGCCCACTCCCCGACCGTCTCCCGGACGGCGGTGAGCAGCCGCGGACGCAGGGCGCCGCCGCCCGGCCGGGCCAGTTCCCTGCGGAAGGCGGCGGCCGCCGCCATGGACGCGGAGTCCTGCGAGGCCGCGAGACAGATCACGGCGTATTCGTAGACCGCGCGCCAGTGCCGCGCCAGCAACAGCGCGACGGCGCGAGGCCCTTCGGCGGGTTCGCCGACCCGGGCGAGAAGATTGCGATCGGACTCCGCGGGCCCCGCCCCGGGTCGTGGCGGGTACGGCGGGCGTGGGGGGTTGGGGGATTGCACGGAACCATTTCCTTCCAGCCGCGGAACGGCATGCGAAGTGCGCGTCCGTCGGAAAGCAGGGGGGTGATTGGTGCATACCTGTGCCACGTCAGTTGCGGACACGGCTGTGAGGCGGCTCACTTTCGCACATGCGACTGACAGGTAACAAGGAGTTCGGATGACCCGGGTTCAAAACGAGGGGAATTCAGATATGTTACCGGCGGTATCCGTACCGGCTTTCGAAGGCGGATCCGCCGAGGACCACAAGTTGTGTGCACACAAAGGCGGTTGGTCCACGAAATCTTCAACTCCACAGCGCGCTCCCACCCTTTCACCCCGGCCCGCAGCGTCCGCAAGGCGGTCGTCCCGGCCGCCGGTCTCGGCACCCGCTTCCCGCCCGCCACGAGGGCCACACCCAGGGAGATGCTGCCGGTCGTCGCCTTCGAACTGGAACAGGCCCTCGCGGCTAAGCGCGACACCGTACGACTGGGGGCGGTGTGCGACCCGGCGTGCGCCGCCGTCGAACCGGCCGGCGAGGAGGACGTCGTCCGCGTCACGGGCCTGGTCGAGAAGCCGGCCCGGGAGCAGCGCCGAGCCGCTCCGCCGTCATCGACCGCTACGTCCTCGCCCCGGCCGGCGTGCGAACGGCCCGACCTGGGGCCGAAATTGGTCGCGTGGCTCTGGAGGTTCCTCGCAGAGCTGCCGGGGGCACCGGGACGTGGCGGCCTGACATGCGAAAGCCCCGGCCCCCGGCCGGGGTTACGCACACGCAGGCCATCTGATCAGCCGTCGAACCGCCAGGCATGGGCGGCCACCTCATCGGCCGTCGGACCGAGGCATCCCCCGCGCCCGCCGGATCAGCCGGCGGACCGCTGGGCCTCCCGCGACCGCCTGATCAGCCGTTGGGCCGCAGGGTCCACACCACGGTCATCTCGCCGGTCACGGCACCGTCGGCCCGCTGGATGGCGATGGTCACCGGGAACTCGGGGCGCTCACCGGCGTCCAGCTGCGCGACGACCTCGGTGGCCGGGCGGCCGAGGGTGGCCGTGGCGGTGACGGCGCCCATCGCCAGCTTCTTGTAGGAGATCTCGGCACTGACGGCGAGCGGCACGGCGCGCGAGAGCTGGTCCCCGAACGCGGCCAGCACGATCGCCCCGCTGGCGGACTCACCCAGCGTGAACATCGCGCCGGCGTGCGGGCCGCCCACGTGGTTGTGGTACTCGCCCTGGTCGGGCAGCGACACCACGGCCCGCTCCGGCGAGGTCTCGAGGAACTCGAGGTTCAGCGTGCGGGCCATGGGCACCGTGGCGGCGAGCATCTCGCCGATGGACATCTGATCTGCGCTCATGACCGCATGTTACTCACGAGTAGAGACGGCTGGCCAGGCCGGTGTGACCACCGCCGCATCGGTCCTCACGACATTCACACCGCCCTGCCCCCGGGTTGCTACGTCTCTGTCCACGGGCAGTGACCGAAACGTGTCGGAGCGCGGCTAGGGTGACTGCTCATGTGGCCAGGACAGCAGCCGCCCGGGGGCGAGCAGAACCCGCAGGCGAACAACCCGTACCAGCAGCCGGGGTACCAGCAGCCGAATCCGTACCAGCAGCCGGGATACCAGCAGCAGCCCAACCCGTATGGGCAGCAGCCGCAGTGGGGCACCACCGCGCCGGCCGGCGCACCGCAGCCCCCGCAGGGCGGTGGCGGTGGCGGCCGGACGAAGCTGGTCGCGATCATCGCCGCCACGGCGGTGGTCGTGGCTGCCGGTGTCACCGGCTTCCTGGTGCTGGGCGGCGACAAGGACGACACGGCGGACGGCGGCAAGAAGGGCAAGGGCGGCACGACGTCGTCGAGCCCGTCGGCCGAGGAGCCCAGTGCCCCCGCCACGGGCGACAACCCCCGCGGCGGCGAGGACGCCAAGCCCACGGTCAAGGGCTGGAAGGTCGTCATCAACCCCAAGTGGGGCACGGCCTTCGACGTCCCGGCCGACTGGGAGGTGGCGTCCCCGACGTCGTCCGTCTTCTTCGAGGACGAGAAGTCCGACGACGGCAAGCCGCTGATCACCATGTCGGCACCGGCGTTCTACAAGTCCAAGTGGTGCACGAGCGACGACAACAAGGACGGCAGGACCGAGACCGAGTCCCTGGCCGGGGCGGGCACCAAGGGCGCCGACGGAGCCAAGGACACGAACGAGGTCGCGGTCAACCAGGTGGCCTGGTGGGTCTACGGCGGCTACACCCAGCCGGACAAGAAGAGCGTCAAGACCGACGACAAGGCCAAGCCGTACACCACCGCCTCGGGCGTGAAGGGCAGCGTCGCCTGGGCGCACTCGGAGAACACCCCCGACACGGGCAAGTGCGCGAGCGACGGCAAGGCGATCACGTTCGGCTTCAAGAACTCCGCCGGTGACTTCGTCGCGTGGAGCTTCTTCGGCGCCAAGGGTGTCAAGGGCGAGGTGCCCGAGAAGACCGTCATGAAGATCCTCAGCACGGTCCGGCTGCACGGCGAGCCGACCGGCGGCTGACCCGGAAAGCGGCCACGGGCCCGCCCCTGCCGAGGGGGGCGGGCCCGGCTCACCGGAGCCGGGTACCTGACGGGCGTCAGCCCCTCAGGTACCCGCGGCAGACCCAGCGGCCCGAGATGGAGTCCTCCTCGACGCGGCAGCTGCCGATGCAGACCCAAGGGTTGCCCGAGCCCTGGCTTTGCGCCGTGACGCCGGGCAAACGGTTTGGCAGGACGGGCTTCCAGCGGCGATAGTCGGCCGGTGACGTCCCCGACCGCCTCCTCCCGGAGCCCCCGAAGACCCGCCTGGGCGGGCCGCAACTACTCCCTGCTGACCGCCGCCGCGGTCGTCACCGGCCTGGGCAGCCACGGCGCCCTGGTGGCGGCGGCGTTCGCGGTCATCGAAACGGGCGGCGACGGCGGTGACGTCGGCCTGGTGGCGGCGGCGCGGACCCTGCCGCTGGTGCTGTTCCTGCTGATCGGCGGCGCCGTCGCGGACCGGCTCCCCCGGCACCGGGTGATGGTCGCGGCCAACGTCCTGAACTGCCTCTCGCAGGCGGCTTTCGCCGTGCTGGTGCTGGCCGGGGAGCCCCGGCTGTGGCACATGATGCTGCTCGCCGCGCTCGGCGGTACCGGCCAGGCCTTCTTCGGCCCGGCCGCCGAGGGCATGCTGATGTCCTCGGTCGAGGGCGAGCACGCGGGTCGCGCGTTCGCGGTGTTCCGGATGGCGATGCAGGGCGCGGTCCTCGGCGGTGCCGCGCTGGGCGGCGCCATGGTCGCGGCCATCGGCCCCGGCTGGGTGCTCGCGGCGGACGCGGCGGCCTTCGCGCTCGCCGGGGCGCTGCGGGCCTTCCTCGACGTCGGCCACATCCCGCCCCGCGCGCCGGGCGGCGGCCTGATCGCCGATCTGCGGGACGGCTGGCAGGAGTTCGCCGGCCGGCCCTGGCTGTGGGGCATCGTCGTCCAGTTCTCCATCGCCAACGCGGTCGTCGCCGCCGCGGACGCGGTCTACGGCCCGCTCGTCGCCCGCGACCACCTCGGCGGCGCGGCTCCCTGGGGACTGGCCCTGGGCGCGTTCGGCGCGGGCACGGTCGCCGGCGCCCTGCTCATGACGCGCTGGAAGCCCCGCCGTCTCCTCCTCGCCGGCACCCTGTGCGTGTTCCCCCTGGCTCTGCCCTCGGCCGCCCTCGCCGTGCCGGTGCCGATCGGCGTCCTGTTCGGGGTGATGTTCGTCGCCGGCGCGACGGTGGAGGTGTTCGGCGTCTCCTGGATGACGGCGCTGCACCAGGAGATCCCCGAGCACAAGCTCTCCCGCGTCTCGGCGTACGACTGGTTCGGCTCCGTCGCGCTGGTCCCCCTCGCCACGGCCGCGGCCGGCCCGGCGGAGGAGGCCTTCGGACGCACGGCGGCCCTGTGGGGCTGCGCGGGCCTGGTCGTCCTGGTCACGGCGGCCGTGCTGTGCGTACCGGACGTCCGCGATCTGCGCCGCCGGACCACGCCGGTGGCCCGGGGCGGCACCGAACTCGCGTCAGCCGATGCCGAACGCCCCGTCGGGGGGCTCGGGTGACGGCACGGCGTCCTCGTCCCGCACCGCCCGCGCGCCCCCGATGAACTTCCGCAGCCCCGTGCCGTGTTCGACCCGGGCGGGGAAGACGTCGGCGGCGGTGAGCCGGGCCAGGGCGGCCACGTCGACCGGTTGATGTCCGGCGACGAGCACGGCGTTCCCGAACCGCCGTCCCCGCAGCACGCCCGGCTCGGCGATCAGCACCAGTTCCTCGAAGGCGGTGGCCAGCGTGGCGAGTTGCGACCGCAGGAAGGCGAAAGGCGCGGCGTCGGGGAGGTTCGCGAGGTACACCCCGCTCCCCCGCAGCACCCGCGCGGCCTCACGGACGTAGGCGACGGAGGTGAGGTGCGCCGGCACCCGCGACCCGCTGAAGACGTCCGCGAGGAGAACGTCCGCCGAGGCCGCGGGGGCGTGCTCCAGCCAGCCCCGGGCGTCCGCCGCGTGCAGGGCGATGTCCGCGCCCGCCGGCAACGGCAGATGCTCGGACACCAGCTCCAGCAGCCCCCGGTCGGCCTCGACGACGTCCTGCCGCGAGCCCGGCCGGGTCACGGCCACGTACCGCGGCAAGGTGAGCGCCCCGCCCCCGAGGTGCACCACGTCCAGCGCCCGCCCCGGCTCGGCCACGACATCCAGCACGTGCCCGAGCCGCCGCGTGTACTCGAACTCCAGATGCCCGGGCTCGTCGAGATCGACGTAGGACTGCGGCGCCCCGTCCACGGTGAGCAGCCAGGCCCGTTCCCGGTCGACGTCGGGCATGAGCTTGGCGGTGCCGAAGTCGACGACTCGGGAGACAGGGAGCAGCTCGTTCACTGGCCCATTGTGTCGCGCCCCCCAGGGGCGCGGGACCATGCCGATATGCGGCTCCGCCGCGTAGGCGCGACCAGCCACAATGGCCCCGCAGTCCCCCACAACCTCAATCCACCACGGTCACGGTCCCCGCCCCCACAG
>NZ_JAIGQA010000151.1:0-20253 GCF_019733245.1 Streptomyces sp. WAC04114 | reverse complement strand
GGGGGGCGGCTCCGGGTCCCGTCGCGGCCGTGCCCCGAGGGTCGTCGAGCGCGCGTGGCCACCGTTCCCCCTGGTCGCCTGCCCACCTGGTCGCCCGCTCACCTGGTCGCCGGGTCGCCAGGTCGCCTGGCCACCTGATCCCCTGGTCGCCTGGCCACCTGGTCGCCTGTCGGGCAACGCCTGGCAGGTGACCCGGCACGCACACCCGGGCACGGGGTGGGCTCCCACGCCGCTGGCGCGCGCCGCGGTCACGGTGCGGCTGCCGTGCCGCCCCCTCGGGACCGGGCCGCTGCCCGGACCGCGTCGGCCAGGCGGTCCAGTACGGCCGCAGCCTGTTCGTCGGTGATGGTCAGAGGAGGGAGGAGTTGCACGACGCTCGCGTGACGGCCGCCGAGTCCGACGATGAGGCCGCGCCGCAAGCACTCCCGCTGGACCGCAGCAGCCAGTTCGGGAGCAGCGGGGAGGGGCCGCCGTCCGCTGCCCGGCACCACTGCCGCGGCCACGCTGCCCTCCGCAGCCCCGGGACTACCCGTGAAGCCCGGATCCCCCTCGCCGTCCGGATCCACCAGCTCGACCCCGATCATCAGTCCCCTCCCCCGCACATCCCCCACACACGCGAAATCGGAGGCCAGCTGCCGGAGTTGACTCATCAGGCGCGCTCCCACGGTCGCCGCGCGGTCGGCGAGGGCGTTCTCGCGGACGTGGGCGAGGGTCGCGGTGCCGGCGGCCATGGCGAGCTGGTTGCCGGGGAAGGCGTCGGCGGGGGTGCCGGGTTCCCGGGTGACGAGGTCGTCGCGGTAGACCACGACGGCCAGTGGCAGGCTGCCGCCGATGGCGTTGGAGAGGACCATCACGTCGGGGGTCACGCCGCTGTGCTCCACGGCCCAGAAGGTGCCGGTCCGGCCCACGCCCGTCTGGATCTCGTCGGCGATCAGCGGGACGGACCGGTCGGCGGTGAGCTGTCGCATGCGCCGCAGCCAGGAGTCAGGGGCGGGGATCACGCCGCCCTCGCCCTGGACCGGCTCGACGAGCATCCCGGCGGGCAGCGGCACCCCGGCCCCCGGGGCGTCGAGGAGGGACTCCGTCCAGCGGGCGGCGAGGTCGGCTCCGTGCTTGCCCCCGACGCCGAAGGGGCAGCGGTAGTCCTGCGGGTAGGGCAGGCGGGTCACCCACGCGTCATGGGTGTTCGCGGACGGGTCGTCGAGGCCTCCGGCGGTGCCACAGCGACCGGTTCCGGTGAAGGTCAGGAGGCCGCTCCGTCCGGTCGCCGCGCGTGCC
This sequence comes from Streptomyces sp. WAC04114, assembly GCF_019733245.1. Taxonomy (NCBI): domain Bacteria; kingdom Bacillati; phylum Actinomycetota; class Actinomycetes; order Kitasatosporales; family Streptomycetaceae; genus Streptomyces; species Streptomyces sp. WAC04114. The sequence continues at coordinate 18,975 of NZ_JAIGQA010000151.1, read as the reverse complement.
AGGGCCCAGGCGGTCTCGACGGCTTCGCTGCCCGCCGGTCCGCAGAACCGCACTCGCGCCCGCTCGGCGAGGCCTGGCGGCAGGGTTCGGAACAGCTCGTCGAGGAAGGCGTCTTTGACGGGTGTGGCCAGGTCGAGGGCGTTCAGGGGTGCGCCGGAGTCGAGGACCTTGCGGATGGCCTCCAGGACGACCGGGTGGTTGTGGCCCAGGGCGAGTGTGCCGGCGCCGGAGAGGCAGTCCAGGTAACGGCGGCCGTCCGCGCCCTCGATGGTCAGTCCCCGGGCTCGCACCGGGACGATCGGCAGGGCACGGGCGTAGGTCCGGGCGGCGGGTTCGCGTGCGCCTTGGCGGCGCCCGGCTCCCTCGGGAGTGGAGCGCGGGGCGGGGGCGGTATGGTCGGCGGCCCCGCCGGGGACGGATTTCACCTGCGTACACCCCACAGCGGCCTCCTCTGACGCGCGACCCCCATCGGTGGATTCCGCCACGGCTTCCAAGACCTCCCACTGGGCACGGGCACAGAGGACCGCATCCAGGCAGCAGGCCCCCCATCCGCTACCAACCCCGGATCACTCACGGGGTTACGGGTTGCCTCAAGATCCTTTCCGTGACGGAACTGTTGCGGATCCGTCGGATCGCCCCCACAGGCACCGCATAGTGTGTGGTGCCGTTCCCGGACACCGTGAGGTCGCCCCGAAGTTCCCGCGAGGCAGCGGAAATTGGGGGCGCATTGCCGGTTCGTCCACGTTCGTTCCGCACCAGGGGGAGTCAGATCATGCGACCCATACGACCGTCGTCCCATACCGGCCGAGGAGGGAGGGCACGCCGCGGGAACTCCCCCGTGCTGGCCGCGGTGGCCCTCGCCTCGGCGCTCGCGCTGACCGCCACCGCCTGCGAGTCGGGCGACGCCACGGCTGACGGTGAGGCCTCCGCGTCGGCCACCGCCTCCGACGACGGCAAGCTCAGGATCCCGGACGACATCCGGGACCGGCTCCGCGAGCACGGGATCGACGTCGACAAGTGGAGGGACGGGGCTTGGAAGAACTGGGACCGGGACGACTGGCTGCGCGAGGCGAACGAGTACATCAACCCGATCATCGAGGGGCTCTGGAACCCGGACCGCATGCGGGAGGCCGAGGAGCCCGACCAGGGCGTCGACGAAAGCGACCTCTCCGGTGACCAGGGCGTGACCGACCCGACGCCCGAGCCGGTCGAGGCGCAGGCCGTGCCGCCGTCGTACCACGCCAACGCTCCCACGGCCGGGAAGGTGTTCTTCGACTCCCCCGAGGGCTCGGCGGTCTGCTCGGCGACCGTGGTGAAGGACCCCGCGCGCCCGGGCAAGTCCAACCTGGTGTGGACGGCGGGCCACTGCGTGCACGCGGGTAAGAAGGGCGGCTGGTACCGCAACATCGCGTTCGTGCCGTCGTACAACGACGACGGCAGGCCGGTGGCGGAACTGGAGAACGCCACCCGCGAGGACGTCGCTCCCTACGGTGTCTGGTGGGGCGACTGGGCACAGACCTCGGACCAGTGGATCGAGCAGGGCGGTTCGACGGGCGGAGACGGCGCGCCGTACGACTTCGCGGTCATCCATGTGACGCCGGAGAAGGGCAGCGGCGGCAAGTCGCTGGAGGAGATGGTCGGTTCGGCGCTGCCGGTCGACTTCAAGGCGCCCGCGGTGCCACAGGTGAAGAGCGTCACGGCGATCGGCTACCCGGCCGCGCCGCCCTACGACGGGCAGAAGCTGTTCCGCTGCCAGGACCGGCCGGGGCGGCTCTCGGTCGCCGCGTCGGATCCGACGATGTACCGCATCGGCTGCACCATGACCGGCGGTTCGAGTGGTGGTGGCTGGGTCGCCATCGGTTCGGACGGCAAGCCGGCGCTGGTGTCCAACACCTCGATCGGCCCGGTGACGTCGGGCTGGCTGGCCGGACCGCGCCTGGGCGACGTGGCGAAGGGTGTCTACGACTCGGTCAGCAAGAAGTACGCCAACCGCTGACCGGCCGCTGATTCGCGCTGCCGGCAGGGCGGCGCACCCCGGGTCGCTTCCTCACGAGTTCCGGCCCGGGGGTTCTCGGAAACCTTCACCGCCCCACCCCGGTACGCCCTCAACTCCACCGGCATAGTGGGGAGTCGCGCGGGAACGTCGGCGCCGCACCCATGACATGCACACGCGGCGCCGCGCACCAGCACCAGCACCAGCACCAGCACCAGCACCAGCACCAGCACCAGCACCAGCACCAGCACCACATTCGTACGCACAACGGGGGTCATCGCACCATGCGTTTCACACGTACGCCCGCATCGAGGCGTGGGCGGCGCACCGTCCTCGCCGCCACCGGGCTCGTCGCCGCCCTGGCGCTCACCGCGACCGCCTGCAACGGCTCCGAGGACTCGGCGAGCGACAAGCCCGACGCCACGAGTTCCCAGGCCTCCGCGGACGGCGGCAAGGCCGAGATCCCGGCCGACCTCGCGGGCAAGCTCAAGGAGCACGGGATCGACGTCGACCGTTGGAAGGACGGCGGCTGGAAGGACTGGGACAAGGACAAGTGGCTCAGTGACGCCAAGGACTTCGTCAACCCGGTGATCAAGGGCCTCTGGAAGCCGGAGCGTATGCAGTCCGCCGACGAGGCGGACAAGACGGTGACGACGAAGGACGCCTCGGCCGGCCAGGGTGTCAGCGACCCGGACCCGGCACCGGTCCGGGCGCAGGCCGAGAAGACGCCGTACCACGACAACGCGGCGCCGGTCGGCAAGGTCTTCTTCGACTCCCCTGACGGCCCGGCCGTCTGCTCCGGCACGGTCGTCAAGGACGTGAACCACCCGGGCAAGTCCAACCTGGTGTGGACGGCGGGCCACTGCGTGCACGCCGGCGGCAACGGCGGGTGGTACCGCAACATCGTCTTCGTCCCGGCCTACAACGACCTCGGCAAGTCCGAGGCGGAGATCAGCAACGCCAACCCGGCCGAGGCCGCCCCCTACGGCAACTGGTGGGCGAACTGGGCCTCGACCTCGAACCAGTGGATCCAGGGCGGTTCGGAAACCGGTGGTGACGGCGCCGCGTACGACTACGCCGTGCTGCACGTGAAGCCTGAGCAGGGCGCGAAGTCCCTGGAGGAGACGGTCGGCGCCGCGCTGGACGTGGACTTCTCCGCCCCGTCCGCGGCCGAGGCCCGCAAGATGGGCGCCTGGGGCTACCCCGCCGCACCGCCCTACAACGGCGAGAAGATGTTCAAGTGCATCGACGTCCCCGGCCGGTTCTCGCTCAGCCCGTCGCTGCCGACGATGTACCGCATCGGCTGCGACATGACCGGCGGTTCGTCCGGTGGCGGCTGGTTCCGGGTCCTGAACGGCAAGTCGGTGCTGGTCTCCAACACCTCGATCGGTCCGGCCGACAACACCTGGCTGGCCGGCCCGCAGCTGGGCCGGGACGCCGAGGCGCTCTACCAGAACATGAGCAAGACGTACGGCGGTCAGTGACCATCACATGCTGAAGGCCCGCTCCCCATGACAGGGAGCGGGCCTTCTCGCGTCGCATCGGACGCGCGCTCAGGTCGGGATCAGAGCGCGGGCGTCGGAACGTACGGCGTGAGTTCCGCCGCCAGTTCCTCGTGTACCCGCACCTTGAGCAGGGTGCCCTCCGGGGTGTGCTCCTCGGAGATCACCTCTCCCTCGTCGTGGGCACGGGCGACCAGCTTGCCGTGCGTGTACGGCACGAGCGCCTCGATCTCGACCGACGGGCGCGGCAGCTCGTTGTCGATGAGCGCGAGCAGTTCCTCGATGCCCAGGCCGGTGCGGGCCGAGACGGCGATGGACCGCTTCTCGACGCGCAGCAGCCGCTGGAGCGTCAGCGGGTCGGCCGCGTCGGCCTTGTTGATCACGACGATCTCGGGCACGTCGGTGGCACCGACGTCCCGGACCACCTCGCGCACGGCCGCCAGCTGCTCCTCCGGGAACGGGTGCGAACCGTCGACCACGTGCAGGATCAGGTCGGCCTCGCCGACCTCCTCCATCGTGGAGCGGAACGCCTCGACCAGGTGGTGGGGCAGGTGGCGCACGAACCCGACCGTGTCGGTCAGCGTGTACAGCCGTCCGCTCGGGGTCTCGGCCCGGCGCACGGTCGGGTCGAGGGTCGCGAACAGGGCGTTCTCGACCAGCACGCCCGCGCCCGTGAGGCGGTTGAGCAGCGAGGACTTGCCGGCGTTGGTGTAGCCCGCGATGGCCACGGACGGCACCTTGTGGCGCTTGCGCTCCTGGCGCTTGATCTCGCGGCCGGTCTTCATCTCCGCGATCTCCCGGCGCATCTTCGCCATCTTCTCGCGGATCCGGCGCCGGTCCGTCTCGATCTTGGTCTCACCGGGACCACGGGTGGCGAGACCGCCGCCCTTGCCGCCGCCCATCTGCCGGGACAGCGACTGACCCCAGCCGCGCAGTCGCGGCAGCATGTACTGCATCTGCGCGAGAGCGACCTGCGCCTTGCCCTCTCGGGACTTGGCGTGCTGGGCGAAGATGTCCAGGATGAGGGCCGTCCGGTCGATGACCTTGACCTTGACGACGTCCTCGAGGTGGATCAGCTGACCGGGGCTGAGCTCACCGTCGCAGATGACGGTGTCCGCGCCGGTCTCGACGACGATGTCGCGCAGCTCCTCGGCCTTGCCGGAGCCGATGTAGGTGGCCGCGTCGGGCTTGTCGCGGCGCTGGGTGACTCCGTCGAGCACCAGCGCGCCGGCCGTCTCGGCGAGGGCGGCGAGCTCCGCGAGGGAGTTCTCCGCGTCCTGCACGGTTCCCGAGGTCCAGACGCCGACGAGGACGACCCGCTCCAGGCGGAGCTGGCGGTACTCGACCTCGGTGACGTCCTCGAGCTCGGTGGAGAGGCCCACCACACGGCGCAGGGCCGCGCGGTCGGAGCGGTCGAACTGGTCGCCGTCCCGCTCTCCGTCGATCTCGTGGCTCCAGGCGACGTCCTCTTCCATCAGGGCATCGGCCCGAAAACCATCGGGGTGGCTGTGCGCGAAGCGCTTGGAGTCCTGGGAAAAGGAAGAAGAGGAGGTCATTGGATCCTTACGTAGGTCGGAAACCGTTCACTGTCTGCAACGCACGAGCGGTCCGGGAGATTCCCGGCGTTCCGTGCCGCGCCGACCTGAAGATGGTCGCACGGCACGGGGCGTCTCGTCACCGTGTTATCGGGCGGGCGTCATCGTCGGCCGGGCCTGCTTCTCAGGAGCCTCCCGGCTTCTCCCCAGCAGCCTCCAGCCTCCCGCGTCACCACTGGGACCTTCGACCTCTCCGCAGGAGCCTCCCGCTTCGCCGCCGGGACCTTCGGCCTTCCCGCGGGAGCCTCCGGTTTCGCGGCAGGAGCCTTCGGCTTCCAGTCCGGGTGCCCCGGCATCGGCGGGGTCTTCTCGCCGTACAGCCAGCCCTGGAAGAAGCCGCCCAGGTCGCGCCCGGCGATCTCCGCGGCGAGCCGGACGAAGTCCTCCGTCGTGGCCGTGTCGTCCTGGTGGCGGCCGACCCAGGCGCGTTGCAGGCGTTCGAAGGCCGGGCGGCCGATCTCCTGCCGCAGGGCGTAGAGGACGAGGGCGGCGCCGTCGTAGACGTTGGGCCGGAAGATACTGGTCTTGCGGCCGGGGTCGGGCGCCTTGGGGGCGGCGGGCGGTCCGCCGTCGGCGCGCCAGCGGTCGGAGGCGGCGTAGGCGGCCTTCATCCGGTCCCGCATCGGCTTGTGGGCCTGTTCTTCGGCGTACAGCGCCTCGTACCAGGTGGCGTGCCCCTCGTTGAGCCACAGGTCTGACCAGGTGCGGGGGCCGACGCTGTTGCCGAACCACTGGTGGGCCAGCTCGTGGACCATGATCGACTCCACGTACCACGAGGGGTAGACGGGATCGGTGAAGAGTTCCCGTTCGAAGAGGGAGAGCGTCTGGGTCTCCAGTTCGAAGCCGGTGGTGGCGTCGGCCATGAGCAGGCCGTACGTCTCGAAGGGGTAGCGGCCGACCTTGCCCTCCATCCAGGCGATCTGGCCGGGGGTCTTCTCCAGCCAGGGTTCGAGCGCCTTGCGGTGCTCGGTCGGGACGACGTCCCGTACGGGCAGTCCGTGCGGGCCGGTGCGGTGCAGCACCGTCGAGCGGCCGATGGAGACCTGGGTGAGCTCGGTGGCCATGGGGTGCTGGCTGCGGTAGGTCCAGGTCGTGGACCCGCCGGACTTCTCCACTCCGGCGGGCAGTCCGTTGGCGACGGCCGTGTGACCGTCGGGTGCGGTGACCCGGATGGTGAACATGGCCTTGTCGGAGGGGTGGTCGTTGCACGGGAAGACCAGGTGCGCGGCGTCGGCCTGGTTGGCCATGGCGAGGCCGTCCGCGGTGCGCACCCAGCCGCCCTCGCGGTCCTTGAGGGGCACGGGGTCACTGGTGTGCCGCACGGTGATCCGCATCCAGTTGCCGTCCGACACGGAGTCCTCGGGCGTGATCACCAGGTCCTCACCGGCGGTGCGGAACTCGGCGGGGTCGCCGTCGACCTCGACCGACTCGACGGTGCCGTGGGCGAAGTCCAGGTTGACGCGGTCCAGGTCGGCGGTGGTCCAGGCGTCGATGGTGGTGACGGCTTGCAGCGGTTCGCTGTTGTTGCCCGGATAGGTGAACGAGAGGTCGTACGACGCCACGTCGTAGCCCGGGTTGCCGAGGTACGGGAAGAGCCGGTCGCCGACGCCGAGCGGGACGGCGGGGGCGCTCGCGGCGACGAGGCAGACGGAGATCGCCGAGGTGAGCAGGGCGGCGGCGGTCCGGCGCCGCCGGGTGGGGGTGGTGGCCTGGCTGTGGGAGGTCAGGAGCATGCCCCACGGCTATCAGCGCGCGGGTGAGCGGCGGGGACGGCGCGCTTTCGTCCCACCCGAACCGGGGACCGGAGCCTGCGCCGGGTGCCGTCTCGGCCGCGGCGTGAGGCAGCTGAGGCCGGGTCTGCGCCGCCCCAGGGCGTTCTCGGCGAGCCGGGCAGGGCCATGCGCAGGCCCTGGCCGGTCAGCCGCCCTGCGGCTGCGGCTGGGCTCGGCTGACGTCGTACACCCCGGCCACATTGCGCATCGCGCGCATCAGCGCGGGCAGGTGGCCGGCGTCCGGGAGCTGCACGGTGTAGGTGTGCCGCACCTGCTGCTGGGTCGGGGGCTCGACGGTCGCCGAGACGATCTCGGCTCCCTCGGAGGCCATGGCCTCGGTGAGGTCGGCCAGCAGATGGGGACGGACGAACGATTCGGCGATCAGCGTGACCCGGCACTCGGCGGTCTCCCCCCAGCGCACGCCGACCTCCGCGCGCCCCCCGTCCTTCATGCGTGCCACCGCGGCGCACTCCACGCGGTGCACGGTGACCGCACCGCCGCGTACCGCGAAGCCGGTGATCTCGTCGGGCGGTACGGGAGTGCAGCACCGGGCGAGCCGGACGGTCGCGCCGGGCAGGTCGGCGAGGACATGGCCGGTGCCGGGGCGGTCGGCGGGCTGCTCCGGTGCCGCGTCCGGGTCGGGTACGTCGACGGGCCGCAGGGCCGACGGGCCCCCGCCGATCCGCGCCTCGCTCTGCTGCTGGGACTCCGCCTGCGCCGGATGGGCGGTCAGCCACCGCTGGATGGCGATCCGGGCCGCGGGCGTGTGGGCGTGCTCCAGCCACTCCCGGGACGGCTCCGACGCCGGGTCCTGGCCCATGAGGAGCTGAACGGTGTCGCCGTCCCTCAGCACGGTGCTCAGCGTCGCCAGGCGGCCGTTCACCCGGGCCCCGATACAGGCGTGCGCGTCCTCGCCGTACTGCGCGTAGGCGGCGTCCACGCAGGTCGCCCCGTCGGGCAGGCCGATCGTGCCGCCGTCGGGCCGGAACACGGTGATCTCGCGGTCCTGGGCGAGGTCCTCGCGCAGCGTCGACCAGAAGTGGTCCGGGTCGGGCGCCGCCTCCTGCCAGTCGAGGAGCCGGGAGAGCCAGCCGGGGCGGGTGGGGTCGACGCGCTCGCCGTCGGCCGGGTCGTCGGGGGCCGGTGCGTAGGGGTTGCCGAGGGCGACGACACCGGCCTCGGCGACCTTGTGCATCTGGTGCGTGCGGATCAGGACCTCGACGACCTGGCCGTCCTCGCGCGCCACGGCCGTGTGCAGCGACTGGTACAGGTTGAACTTCGGTACGGCGATGAAGTCCTTGAACTCCGAGACCACCGGCTTCATACAGGTGTGCAGTTCGCCCAGGACGCCGTAGCAGTCGGCGTCCTCGTTCACCAGCACCAGGACGCGGCCGAAATCGGAGCCGCGCAGTCGGCCGCGTTTGCGGGAGACGCGGTGCACCGAGACGAAGTGGCGGGGGCGGATGACGACTTCGGCCGTGATGTCCGCCTCGCGCAGCACGCCGCGCACCTCGTCAGCGACCTCGGCGAGCGGGTCGTCCGCCCGGGCCGCGTTGCGGACGATCAACTCCCTGGTGTGCGCGTACTCCTCGGGATGCAGGATCGCGAAGACCAGGTCTTCCAGTTCGGTCTTGAGCGCCTGGACGCCTAGCCGTTCGGCGAGCGGGATGAGCACGTCACGTGTCACCTTGGCGATGCGCTCCTGTTTCTCGGGGCGCATGACGCCGAGGGTGCGCATGTTGTGCAGCCGGTCGGCGAGTTTGATCGACATCACGCGGACGTCGTTTCCGGTGGCGACGAGCATCTTGCGGAAGGTCTCGGGCTCGGCGGCGGCGCCGTAGTCGACCTTCTCGAGTTTGGTGACGCCGTCGACGAGATAGCGGACCTCCTCGCCGAACTGGTCGCGCACCTGGTCGAGCGTCACGTCGGTGTCCTCGACGGTGTCGTGCAGCAGGGACGCGGTCAACGTCGTGGTCTCGGCGCCGAGTTCGGCGAGGATCAGGGTCACTGCGAGCGGGTGCGTGATGTACGGCTCGCCGCTCTTGCGCATCTGGCCGCGGTGCGAGGACTCGGCCAGGACGTACGCGTGGCGCAGGGGTTCGAGGTCCGCGTCGGGGTGGTGGGCGCGGTGGGCCTCGACGACATGGCTGATGGCGTCGGGCAGCCGGCCGCGGGCGGTGGGGCCGAGCAGGGCCGCACGGCCGAGGCGGCGCAAGTCGATCCGGGGGCGGGCCTTTCTGCGGGGGGCTGTCGGCGTCACCTGTCCTGACACCGCGCCCGGCATCGGGCCTGGGGTCACGGAATTCGTGGCCTCCGCACTCATGGGCACCTCCGGCTGCGTCAACCGGCGGACGGGGTGCCCCAGAGCGGACACGGCTCAGGGAGCGGCTTCGGTCCCCCGTCCGGGCCGGTGCTTGATGCTACCGAGCCCACCACGCCCGACTGGCCGCCTCTCGCCGAGCGTGAAACTGATCACCCATTCGAGGGATGAATGCGAGGTTTGCACCCCCCTACGCCACCACTCCTCCGACGTGATTCCCGCCAAGTGGCCGGATATCAGCGGTGGTTTCGGGTCGGGTGGCCGAAGCCGCGCGGATGTTTCAGGACGACCTGCCGCCAGTCACGCCGACGTGGCCGTTTCCAGCCAGTCCGCGTCGATCTCGCCCTCGGCCACGATCACGGCCGGGCCGGTCATCTCGATATCGCCGTCGGGCCGCTCGGTGATCACCAGGGTGCCACCCGGGACGTCCACGGTGTAGGTCGCGGGGGCGCCCGTGGCCGTGGGGTCGGCGCCGTCGCGGCGGGCGGCGGCCACGGCAACCGCGCACGCGCCGGTGCCGCACGAGCGGGTCTCACCGGAGCCGCGCTCGTGCACGCGCAGCGCGACGTGCCCGGGGCCGCGGTCGACCACGAACTCCACGTTCACACCGTCCGGGTAGGCGGCGGCCGGGCTGTAGGGAGGCGGGGAGAGCAGATCACCGGCGTGCGAGAGATCGTCCACGAAGGCGACCGCGTGCGGGTTGCCCATGTTGACGTTCCGCGCGGGCCAGCTGCGCTCGCCGACACTCACCGTGACGTCGCCCTCAGGGAGCACCGCCCGGCCCATGCCCACGGTCACGTCACCGTCCTTGGCGATGTGCACGGTCTTCACGCCCCCGCGGGTGGCGACCGCGAGGTCTCCCTCGGTCACGTGACCGGCGCGCTGGAGGTAGCGCGCGAACACCCGCACGCCGTTGCCGCACATCTCCGCGACCGAGCCGTCGCCGTTGCGGTAGTCCATGAACCACTCCGCCTCGGCCGCCATGCCCTCGGCCTCCGGGTGGGCGGCGGACCGCACGACGTGCAGCAGCCCGTCACCGCCGATGCCGGCGCGGCGGTCGCACAGGGCGGCAACGGCGGCCGGGGGCAGGTCGATGGCGTTCTCGGGGTCCGGGACGATCACGAAGTCGTTCTCGGTGCCGTGCCCCTTGAGGAAGGCGATCCGCGTGCTCATGCCTCGATCGTACGGGGCATGCCCTACCGGAGTCGTGCCACCCGCCACACGGCGAGGACCACCACGACCGCCACGACCAGGGCGTACGCGAGGGCGACACGCCAGTCGGGTCTGCGGCCCGAGCCGCGGGCCGGGAGGCCCGGCCACGTGTAGCCGACACGGCGGGCGGCCATCATGCCCCAGCCTGCCGCGCAGGAGCAGATCAGCAGGCCCAGCATGGCGATGACGGCCCCGCTGTCGCCGAAGTCGAAGGCGAGCGGGAAGGCGAACATCAGGGAGCCGAGTGCCGCGAGGGCCACGATGGGAGCCAGCTGCCAGATGCGCAGCCGGCGCTGCGGACGCAGCTCGACCTCGACCTCGTCGGCGAACATCTCACCGGGCTCGGGACCGTCGTCCGTCACGCCCTGCGTCTCGTCGGGCCCGTCGGAGCTGAGATGGTCCGTCTCCTGCTCCGGAGCGTCCCCGTGCCCCGCCCCATCCCGCTCGGCGGTGATGTGATCGGTGCTTCGTGCGGTGTCGCGAGGGCCGGCCTCCATCGCCACGCGCCCTCCCAACTAGGACTCAACTCGGTCGATCGAAGCTCGATGATGGCACGCCACCGAAGGACCGGATGACGGCCTGGGCGTCCCGATGCCATGACGTGATCAGGCTGTAACCGGTCGTTCGACCAAGGACAGCGCGAGCTGCGGAAGTTCCGTGCGATCGGCCGCCGCCCCACTCAACCAGTGCACCCGCGGGTCGCGCCTGAACCATGAATCCTGACGGCGCGCGAAGCGCTTGGTGGCACGCACGGTCTCGGTCCGCGCTTCCTCGAGGGTGCACTCCCCGGCGAGCGCCGCGAGCACCTGCTGGTAGCCGAGCGCGCGCGAGGCCGTACGCCCTTCACGCAACCCCTGCGCCTGAAGTGCGCTCACCTCGTCCACTAGACCGGCGTCCCACATCCGGTCGACCCGGTGCGCGATGCGCTCGTCCAGCTCGGGGCGGGCCACGTCGACGCCGATCTGGAGGGTGTCGTACACCGAGTCGTGGCCGGGGAGGTTGGCCGTGAAGGGCTTGCCGGTGATCTCGATCACCTCCAGGGCGCGGACCACCCGGCGGCCGTTGCTCGGCAGGATCGCACGGGCCGCCTCGGGGTCGGCGGCGGCCAGGCGGGCGTGCAGCGCTCCGGAGCCGCGCAGCGTGAGCTCCTCCTCCAGGCGGGCGCGGACCTCGGGGTCGGTGCCGGGGAACTCCAGGTTGTCGACGGCCCCGCGCACGTACAGTCCCGAGCCGCCGACCAGGATCGGCCAGCGGCCCTCGGCGAGCAGCGCCTCGATGCGCTCCCGGGCCAGGCGCTGGTACTCCGCGACGGACGCCGTGACGGTCACGTCCCAGATGTCCAGCAGGTGATGGGGGACGCCGTCGCGCTCCTCGGGCGTCAGCTTGGCCGTGCCGATATCCATCCCTCGGTAGAGCTGCATGGAGTCGGCGTTGACGACTTCACCACCGAGACGCTGGGCCAGGAATACGCCCAGATCGGACTTTCCGGCCGCAGTTGGTCCAACGACGGCGATGACGCGGGGGGCGGGGGGTGCACTGCTCACCGCCCCAGTCTCGCAAACCTCGACCCCCGGTCTCGAACGAGTTACGTGACGCGACGACCGCGGGGTCGTTGCCCGTTGCGAGGTTCCTGCCGCCGGATCGCAGAGGCGGTGACCCGGGCCGCGCAAATTGACGCACCGGGCAACGCGGGATTTCGCCCGCACGAGTAACGTATGGAGTGGATATGGGCGTTTTTGCACGACTTCTCCGGCGGTCGAAGGCCACGGCGGAGACGCCTGCGGCCGAGGCTCAGACCGACACGGCGAAGGCCGGGCCCGAGACGGAGACGACCGAGGCCGCGGAGACGAAGGGCACCGGCGGGGCGGAGGAAGCGGCGGAGCCGGCCGCCGACGCCACTCCCGAGGCCTCGAAGTCCACCGAGTCCGAGGGTGTCGACATTCCCAAGCAGCAATCCACCGAGAAGGCTGCAGACAACGAGGCCGGCGAGGGCGCCCGTACCTGACCGTCCTGCGCGAGGGAAGGTGAGCCATGGGTCTCATGGACAACGTGAAAGCCAAGCTGGGCCCGGCCAAAGGCAAGGTCTCGGACCTCGCACACCGGCATGAGGGCAAGATCCACCACGGTCTCGACAAGGCCGCGCAGGCCGTCGACAAGACGACCAAGGGCAAGTACCGCGACAGGATCCAGTCGGGCACGGGCCGGGCCAAGGGCGCCATGGGCCGACTCACGCACCATGGCGACACCGCACCGGACGCGGGCGGCACGACGACGCCCGGCACGGACGCGACAACAACGCCCGGCACGGACGCCACGACGCCGCCCGGCACCGGCCGGACGGCTCCGCCGCGGGACGCGGGCGGCGCCCCGCCCCCGGAGGCACCACCGCCCACCTCCTGAACGCACATGGGCGCAGCAGGGTCCGTGCACACTGCAGCAGGTTCCCTGCGCACAGCAGCGGGTTTCCTGCGCACACCGGCACATTGAAGGGCAGATCGGCGGACGGCCGCGGAGCACGGAGGCTCCCGGCCGTCCGCCGTTTCCCGCTCCCTGCCTGCCCGGTCTACGACCAGGTGGCGACGACGTACCCCACGCCGTACGGCGCGTCCTCGTACAGCAGTGAGCCGCCGAGGTCCGCGCCGTCGGCCGCGCCCGCAAGGACCTGCCAGGGCGCCAGGCCGGACACCTTCAGCTCGTGTGCCAGCGCCGTGTCCAGCGTGGTGAGGGCCGCCACGTCCGCCGCGCCGAGCGCGCGTGCGACCTCCGCGTCGAAGGGCGCCGCCCGTTCGTCCAGATAACCCGGGGCCTTGAGCGTCCGGCACGCGCTGGCGTCACCCATGACCAGCAGGGCGACCCGCTCGTCGCGGGCTGCCATGTCCCTCCCGGTCCGCACGCACAGCTCGGGCGGGTACGACTCCTCCACACCGAGGCCCTCGACCGGGGCGTCGGACCACCCGGTCCGCTCCAGCAGCCACGCCGCCACCGCCAGCGCGTACGGCAGCCGCTGTTCCCTGTCCGCGCCCCCGGCCGCTCCCAGCCGTACGTCGAGATCGACGCCGAAGCCCCGGAAGGACCCCGCCGTTCCCTCCGGGTACGTCTCGGGCCCGGCACCGTCCATCGGTCCGACGACCACGAGCCGGCCGGGCCGGGCGGCGGCGAGCACTCCCAGCGCGTCCGTGCAGGCGGCCCGCGCGGCGTCCAGTTCCGGGGCGGCGCCCGCGGCGACCTCGGGGACCAGCAGCGGCGGGCAAGGGCAGACAGCGGCGGCGACAAGCATGATCGGCAGGGTAACCCTCAAGAGCGGGAGCCGCTGCCACCGTTCCGGGCGGCGGCCGGGGTCAGTCGCAGCCGCACCCGCTCGCCACGGCGGGCACGGGCTCGGGGGCGCCGATCTTCGGCAGACCCAGCATCACGCCGACGGGCTTGGCCTTCTCGGCCGCGTTGCGCTTCTCCCAGGCGTCGCCCGCGCGCGTGCGGCGCACGTCCAGCACGGGGCCCTCGGCGAGGAGGTGGTGCGGGGCGGCGTAGGTGATCTCGACCGTGACCACGTCGCCGGGGCGGACTTCCTCGTCCGGCTTGGTGAAGTGGACGAGGCGGCTGTCGGGGGCCCGGCCGGAGAGGCGGTGGGTGGTGTCGTCCTTACGGCCCTCGCCTTCGGCGACCATCAGCTCCAGCGTGCGGCCGACCTGCTTCTTGTTCTCCTCCCAGGAGATCTCCTCCTGGAGGGCGACGAGCCGCTCGTAGCGCTCCTGGACGACCTTCTTGGGGATCTGGCCGTCCATCTCGGCGGCCGGGGTGCCGGGCCGCTTGGAGTACTGGAACGTGAAGGCCTGGGCGAAGCGGGCCTCGCGCACCACGTGCAGCGTCTGCTCGAAGTCCTCCTCGGTCTCGCCGGGGAAGCCCACGATGATGTCCGTGCTGATCGCGGCGTGCGGGATGGCGGCGCGGACCTTCTCGATGATGCCGAGGAAGCGCTCCTGGCGGTAAGAGCGGCGCATCGCCTTCAGGACCGGGTCCGAGCCGGACTGGAGCGGCATGTGCAGCTGCGGCATCACGTTCGGCGTCTCGGCCATGGCGGCGATGACGTCGTCGGTGAAGTCCCGCGGGTGCGGGGAGGTGAAGCGGACGCGCTCCAGGCCGTCGATCTTCCCGCAGGCGCGCAGCAGCTTGCTGAAGGCCTCGCGGTCGCCGATGTCGGAGCCGTAGGCGTTGACGTTCTGCCCGAGCAGCGTGATCTCGGAGACGCCCTCGGCGACCAGGGCTTCGATCTCGGCGAGGATGTCGCCGGGGCGACGGTCCTTCTCCTTGCCGCGCAGGGCCGGGACGATGCAGAAGGTGCAGGTGTTGTTGCAGCCGACGGAGATGGAGACCCAGGCCGCGTAGGCGCTCTCGCGGCGGGTGGGCAGCGTCGAGGGGAACGCCTCCAGCGATTCGGCGATCTCAACCTGCGCCTCCTCCTGCACGCGGGCGCGCTCCAGCAGGACCGGCAGCTTGCCGATGTTGTGCGTGCCGAAGACGACGTCCACCCAGGGCGCCCTCTTCACGATGGTGTCGCGGTCCTTCTGGGCGAGGCAGCCGCCGACCGCGATCTGCATGCCGGGGCGGCTCGCCTTCTTCGGGGCGAGGTGGCCGAGGTTGCCGTACAGCTTGTTGTCTGCGTTCTCGCGCACGGCGCAGGTGTTGAAGACGACGACGTCCGCCTCGTCGGCGCCCTCGGGGGCGCGGACGTAGCCCGCGTCCTCCAGCAGTCCGGACAATCGCTCGGAGTCGTGGACGTTCATCTGGCACCCGTAGGTGCGTACCTCGTATGTGCGCGTGCCGCCCACTGACTGGCTCCGGTCGATGCTGCTCATGGGGACAAGGGTAGGCGCTCGGCGAAAGTGTCTCGGCCGCCTGTGGACAACCTCCGCCCCGGGCTCAGGGTTCGATGAGGCCGGCCCTGATCGCGTACCGGGTCAGCTCCAGGCGGTCGCGCATGCCGAGCTTCTGGAGGAGGTTGGCGCGGTGGCGCTCCACGGTCTTGGCGCTGATGAAGAGGAGTTCGCCGATCTCCTTCGAGGTGTGGCCCTCGGCGACCAGCTTGAGGATCTCCTCCTCGCGTTCGGTGATGGCGCGTTCCGGCAGGCCGTCGCCCCGGTGCAAACGCTCCAGGTAGGAGCGGACGAGGGCGCGTTCGGCGCCCGGGTAGATGAACGGCTCGTCGCGCACGGCCGCCCGGCAGGCCTCGACCAGGTCGCGGTCGGCGACGGACTTGAGGACGTAGCCGCTGGCCCCGGCCCTGAGGGCCTCGAAGAAGTACTCCTCGTTGTCGTACATGGTCAGGATCAGGATGTGCAGGTCGGGCAGTCGTCGGGAGAGTTCCCGGGCCGCCTGGAGGCCGGTCATGCGGGGCATGGCCACGTCCAGGACGGCGAGGTCGACGGGGGTCTCACGCGCGCGTGCGACGGCCTCGGCGCCGTCTCCGGCCTCGGCCACGACCGTGAGGTCGGGCTCCCCGTCCAGGATGAGGCGCACGCCCCGGCGCACGAGGGTGTGGTCGTCGGCCAGCAGCACGCGGATCGGTGTGGGCATCAGCGGGGTCCTTCGGTCACTGGCTCGCGCACGGCGACCGGTACGCGCAGCCGTACGTCGGTACCCCCGCCCGGCGCCGTCCCCAGGGTCAGGGTGGCACCGATGAGCAGCGCGCGTTCGCGCATGCCCGTGAGGCCGGCGCCCTCGGCGGCGTCGCCGAGGCCCGTGCCGTTGTCGCGAACGAGGAGTTCGACGGCGCCGGGGACCGGCTGGAGGCGGAGTTCGGCGTGGTCGGCGGCGGCGTGCCGGGCGGTGTTGGTCAGGCCCTCCTGGGCGACCCGGTAGACGACGAGTTCCGCTTCGGGGGTCAGGGCGGGGAGCTCTCCGGTGACGTGGTGGCGCACGGTCAGCCCGTGGGTGGTGAACTCGCCGGTGAGCGAGCGCAGGGCGCTGGCCAGGCCGAGTTCCTCCAGTACGCCGGGGCGCAGTCGGCGGGCGATCCGGCGGATCTCGTCCAGGCCGGCCCGGGTCGCCTCCTGCGCCTGGCCCACCTCCTCGCGAAGGTCCTCCGGCGCGAGATCCGCGACGCGCTTGAGCTGGAGGAGGACGGCGGTCAGGGTCTGCCCGACCTCGTCGTGGAGCTCCCGGGCGATCCGGTGCCGTTCGCTCTCCTGCGCGGACAGCGCCCGGGCGGCGCCCGCGGCCCGCTCGGCCTCCAGCCGGTCGAGCATCGTGTTGTACGTCGTGATCAGCCCGGCCGTCTCCGCCGGTCCCGCGACCACCGGCCGGGAGCCCGGACGCAGCAGATCCGCGGTGGCCATGGCCCGGTCCAGCCGTTGCAGGGGCACCAGGCCGAACCGCAGCACGAGCGCGTTGCCGGCGAGCAGCAGCACCAGGCCGGCGAGCAGGACGAAGGCCTCGCCCGCGAGGACGGGGGTGGACACGGTGACCGGGCCGAGCAGCAGCGCCGTCGCCACGACCAGGCCGGCGGCGTTGAGCGAGAAGATCCGCCAGAACAACGACACGCTTCTGGATCCGCTCCTTCCCGCCTTCGCGCAGTGCACCGCCCCGTTCACCCTCTCCGGCGACCTGCCGCTGCGTATATCCGTCACGACACCCATGTCGTCACCGTACGGCCGGATGGGACCATGCGGACTTGACCCGTCCGTTGATCGACACCGCTCATCGGGCCGACAAAGCACAACACAACTTGACAAAAGCAGCGAACCGGACGAACAAGGGGAAGCAACGTGTCCGCTCCGCGCCTGAAGGCGACGCCACTACCGGGTATCGGGGTCCAGTACGACCTGGAGACACGGGAGCACCGCCATCTGTCGGTGGTGGCGCACCGCGACGGCACGCGCACGGTGAACGTGTACCGGTCCGACGATCCCGACTCCTGCGCCCAGTCCCTGAAGCTGACCAGCTCGGAGGCGGGATCGCTGATCGACGCGCTGAAGCCGTCCCACCACAGCCCGAGCCTGCTGTACACCACGGACCTGGGGCTGGTCGCCGAAAGGATCGAGGTGGCCGCGACCTCGCGCTGGAACGGGCGGGTGCTGGGCGACATGCGGATGCGGACCGAGACGGGCGCGTCGGTGGTGGCCGTGCTGCGCCGGGCCGAGGCCATCCCGTCGCCCGCGCCGGACTTCCGGCTGTCGGGCGGTGACACGCTGATCGTCGTCGGGACCCGTGAGGGCGTCGACGCGGCCGCGACCATACTCGGGCGGGAGTGAGCCGTTGCACTCCGCGGTTCTGCTCATCGAGTTCGGTTCCATCATTCTCGGCCTCGGCCTGCTCGGCCGGTTCGCCGCCCGGTTCCGGCTCTCCCCGATACCCCTGTACCTCCTGGCCGGTCTGGCCTTCGGTGAGGGCGGTCTGCTGCCGCTGGGGGCGAGCGAGGAGTTCATCGCCACGGGCGCGGAGATCGGCGTCATCCTGCTGCTGTTGATGCTGGGCCTGGAGTACACGGCGAGCGATCTGGTCTCCAACCTCAAGACCCACTATCCGTCCGGTCTGGTCGACTGCGCCCTCAACGCGCTGCCCGGGGCGGCCGTGGCGCTGCTGCTCGGCTGGGGCCCGGTGGCCGCCGTCGTGCTGGCCGGTGTCACCTGGATCTCGTCGTCCGGCGTGATCGCGAAGGTGCTGGGCGATCTGGGCCGGGTCGGCAACCGGGAGACGCCGGTGATCCTCAGCGTGCTGGTGCTGGAGGACCTGGCGATGGCGGTCTACCTGCCCATCGTCACCGCTCTGGTGGCGGGGGTCGGCCTGATGGCCGGGAGCGTGACCCTGGCGATCGCGCTGGGCGCGGCCGGACTCGTCCTGTTCCTGGCCGTGCGCTACGGCAGGCTCATCTCGCGGTTCGTCTCCAGCGACGACCCGGAGAAGCTGCTGCTGGTCGTGCTGGGTCTGACGATCCTGGTCGCGGGCGTCGCACAGCAGCTCCAGGTGTCGGCGGCGGTCGGGGCCTTCCTGGTGGGCATCGCGCTGTCGGGGGAGGTCGCGGAGGGCGCGCACACCCTGCTGAGTCCCTTGCGTGATCTGTTCGCGGCGGTCTTCTTCGTGTTCTTCGGGCTGCACACCGACCCGTCGAGTATCCCGCCCGTCCTGCTGCCCGCCCTCGGGCTGGCCGTCCTCACCGCGCTGACGAAGATCGCCACCGGGTACTGGGCGGCCCGGCGGGCCGGGATCTCCGTCAAGGGCCGCTGGCGTGCGGGCGGCGCACTGGTGGCCCGCGGCGAGTTCTCGATCGTCATCGCCGGTCTGGCGGTCTCGGCCGGCATCGAACCGTCCCTCGGCCCCCTGGCCACGGCCTACGTCCTGATCCTGGTGGTGCTGGGCCCGCTGACCGCGCGCTACACCGAGCCGGTGGCGACCTGGTGGAGCCGCCGCCGCGAGCCCCACCGCCCGGAGCCGACGCCCCGGGCGACCGAGGCAGAGGCACCGGTCGCCGACTGAGGAGGGTGGGCCGGGCGGCGCGAGTCCGAGTCCGGACCGAGGAGCAGTGGGCCGGACGGCGCGAGTCCGAGTCCGGGAGGCCCTGATCATGCCCGGGTCAGGCGCCCCGCCC
>NZ_JAIGQA010000150.1:0-20266 GCF_019733245.1 Streptomyces sp. WAC04114 | reverse complement strand
GGTCGGCACAAGGGGGGCGCTCGACCCGCGGAACGGGCGGGAACCCCCCGGGTGGTCCGCGCACGGGCCGTGCGGGCGGTGGTGCCCTGGGCGGGTTGATCCGCGGAGCCTTGAGCAGCGCCAAGGGCCTGGGGGGCAAGGGCCTCGGCGGCACGGACCTGCGTGGCGAGGTGCCCGGCGGTGAGGATCTCCGTGGTGAGGTGCCCGGCGCGAGCCCGGGTGGCAAGGGCATCGGCGGAAAGGGTCTCGGTGGCAAGGCGGGGGTCAAGGGGGATCTCGCCACCGACATCACCGCCTCCCTCGTCGTCTTCCTGGTCGCCCTGCCGCTGTGCATCGGTGTCGCCGTCGCCTCCGGCGTCCCCGCCGAACTGGGGATCATCTCCGGGGTGATCGGGGGTCTGGTCGTGGGCGCGGTCCGGGGCAGCACGCTCCAGGTCAGCGGCCCGGCCGCCGGCCTCGCCGCGCTGGTCGCGGAGACCGTCGCCGAGGTCGGCGTGGCCATGCTCGGCGTGATCGTGCTGTTCGCCGGCCTCCTCCAGATCGTCCTGGGGCTGGTCCGGCTCGGGCGGATGTTCCAGGCCATCTCTGTCGCCGTGGTCCAGGGCATGCTCGCCGGCATCGGTGTGCCGCTGATGTTCAGCCAGGCCTATCCGATGGCCGACGCCAAGGCCCCCGGTACCGCGCTGGAGAACATGGCCGGCATCCCCGGGCTGCTGGCCGGAGTCCTGACGAACCCGCAGGCGATGATCGCCACCCTGCTCGGCGTCGCCACGATCGTGCTCAGCTTCGTGTGGAAGAAGGTGCCCGGGCCGGCCGGGAAGATCCCCGCCGCGCTGGTCGCCGTGGGCATCGGCATGGTCGTCGCCGCGCTGCCCGGCGTGGACGTGAAGACGCTCCAGGTGGGCAACCTGCTCAGCTCCGTTCAAGTGCCGGGCGCCGCCCAGTTCGCCGCGCTCGCCGACGGGACGATCATCACCGCGATCCTCACCTTCACGGTCATCGCGTCCGCGGAGAGCCTGTTCACGGCCGCTGCCGTGGACCGGATGCACAGCGGTCCGCGCACCCGCTACAACACCGAGCTGATCGCCCAGGGCGCGGGCAACACCGTCGCGGGCATCCTCGGCGCGCTCCCCATCACCGCGGTGGTGGCGCGCAGTTCGGCGAACGTCCAGGCCGGGGCCAAGACCCGGCTCTCGCGCACCCTGCACGGCCTGTGGCTGCTGCTGTTCGCGCTGCTGCTGCCGCAGGTGCTCGCGCTGATCCCGATCTCCGTGCTCGCCGGCGTCCTCGTGCACAGCGGCTGGAAGCTCTTCGGGCCCGCCGAGTTCCCGAAGATGTGGCGGCAGGACCGGGGCGAGTTCGCGGTGATGACGCTGACGATGCTGGTCATCGTGGCAACCGCGCTGCTGGAGGGCGTGCTGTTCGGTCTCGCCGCGGGGATCGTGCTGGCCGCGCTGCGCATGTCGCAGACCGTGATCCGCCAGCACGTGGAGCAGGACACTGCGAAGGTCGTCATGGCGGGCAACGCCACGTTCCTGCGGCTGCCGAAGGTCATCGACGCGCTGGAGGCGGCCGCCGCGTCCGGGAAGCCGCGGATCCGGCTCGACCTGACCGGCGTGACCCACCTGGACCACGCCTGCCGACAGCAGGTCGAGGAGTTCACCGCCCAGCAGCGGGGGCTCGGGCTGCGGGTGGAGCTGCTGATGCCGGGGGAGGCGAAGCCGGCCGGTTCCGTGCCGTCCGTCTTCGAGGCTCCGGCGACGGCGCCGCTGCCCAGGCGCCCGGTCCCCCCGGCGGAGGAAGCCGCGGCGGAACCGCCGCCCTGGCCCCCCGCGGACGCCGAGTGGTTCTACCTCGACACGCGGCCCCTCCCGGAGGAGCACACGCGCTCACCCCTCGTGGGCTGACCCGCCCGCGTGGGACATGCCGAGGTGGCGTGCACGCCCGAGCGGGTGTGCACGCCACCTCGTTCGTGCCGGGCGCCAGGTCAGCCGCAGCTGCCCGAGATCCACCGGTGGGAGCGGACCTTGTACGTACCGGCCAGGTTGCCCCCGTGCTGCTGGCGGGTGCAGCCGACGCGGTCGGAGTAGTTGGCACCCCGGTAGTAGGCGACGCCGGTGGAGCTGCTGGTGCCGGCGTTCCACACCGACTTCACGTTGGTCGTGGCGGCCCAGGAACACCGGACGGCACCGCTCTGCCAGTCGGGGTCGGCCACGTCCCACGCGCACTTGCTGCCGGTGAAGTTGGCTCCGGTCCAGAAGCAGATGTGCCCGGACGCGCAGTCCACCGCGGCGGGCGCGGCCGGGGCCGCCGACGCGGAGCTCGGCACGGCCAGGGCGGTGACGGCGGCGGCGCTGACGGTGAGAACCGCGAGCAGCGAGTTCGTACGAGAGTGCCGGCGTACGGAAAGGCGCATGAGCCTGGTCTCCTCGGAGGTCGGGACGGTGGAGCGGACGGCCCGACGCTGGCAAGGCACGACCGGGCCGGGCAAGGACGCGGGGGCCGTCTGGGATGCCGGGACGGCGTCCCGGCGCCTGCCTGGCGCGTTCCGGAACCGTTGGGACGGCCATGGGACGCCTTTGGTGGCACAGTGGCGGCACGAGACGCCCGACCAGCGTCCGTTGGGGATTCCCGAGGGGGGAATGGCGTTGTCCGCATGCCCTGAAACGGAGCGGTTCGCCGCGCTGTTGCGTTCACTCAAGAGCCGGTCCGGACTGAGTTACGAGGCCCTCGCCAGGAAGTCCGGCCTGGCGGGCTCGACCCTGCACCGCTACTGCCGTGGTACGTCGGTGCCGCAGGACTACGGCAGCGTGCACCGGCTGGCCACGGTCTGCGGCGCGACCCCGGACGAACTGCGCACCCTGCACCGCTTGTGGGCCCTGGCCGACGCGGCGCGGGCCGCCGCCGCGGCAGCCAGTGCGGGTGCGGGTACCGGGGCCGGTCCCGCGGCCGGTGTCGGCTCCGGTGCCGGTGCAGGTGACAGCTCCCCAGCCGGTGCCGGTGTCGGCTCCGCGGCCGGTGCGGAGGAAGAGGAGGACGACCGAGCTGAATCCGAGGCCGCGGGGCGGGCGGGCGCCACGGACGCGGCCCTGGGCCGGACCGCCGGGCCTGACACGTATTCGGCCTTGGGCGGGACCGCCGCGCCCGCCACGGATTCGTCCCTGGGCCGAACCGACGGGCCCGCCATGGACGCGGCCCCCGGCCGGGCCGCCGAGGCTTCCACCGATTCGGCCTCGGGCCGGGACACCGTGCCCGCCCCGGAATCGACCTCGGGCCGGGACGCCGAACCCACCAGGGAATCGGACCCGGGCCGAAGCACCGAACCCGCCACGGAATCGCACCCGGGCCGGGACGCCGAACCCACCACGGAATCGCACCCGGACCGGGTCACCGCGCCCACCAAGGACGCCACCCCCGGCCGGCACGCGGGCCCGGGCGTCGAGCCGAGCCCACGCGCCGCCGGGTCGTCGCGGCTGCGCCGGCTGCGCACCTCCGTCGTCACCGCCGCGGTTGTCGCCGCCGTCAGTGTCTGCGCCTGGGCGCTGACGAGCGGCCGGTCACCCTCCGGCGGCGGAGGGCGCGGCACCGGCGAGGACCGGCCGTTGTTCTCGGCCAACTGCTCGCCCGTGATCGCGATGGGCCAGCACGACGAGTGCGTGCGGGAGGTACAACGCCTGCTGCACGCCAAGGGCGCGGACATCGGCGTGGACGGGGACTTCGGGCCGCAGACCCTGCGCCGTGTCACGGCCTTCCAGGTGCTCGCCGGACTCCAGCCCAACGGAGTCGTCGGGGAGCCCACGAAGAAGGCGCTGTACACCTCGCGGGTGCGGATGGCCGTGTGGTCGCCGCAGAAGGTGCGGCAACGGGTCCGGGACGTGTTCCCCGAGGTGCCGGACAAGGCGGTGGCCATCGCCGACTGCCAGTCCTTCCTCGACCCGCTGCACATCCTCCCCAACACCAACGGCACCCGGAACTGGGGCCTGTTCCAGATCTCCGACGCCCGGCTGCGCGAGCTGGGCGGCACACCGCGCGAGGCCCTGGACCCCGAGTGGAACATCCGGGCGGCCCGCACGCTGTGGAGCCGGGACCGCGACTTCGGCGACTGGCCCCACTGCGAACGCGCCGCCGACGCCCCCCGCTCCCCGGCGCCCCGGCCCGCTCAGGCCGTGGAGCCGCCGTCCACCACCAGGTCGGTGCCCACGACGGACGCCGCGTCGTCCGAGGCCAGGTACAGCACAGCGGCCGCGATCTCCTCGACCGTCGAGACGCGGCCGACCGGCACCGCGGTCCGCATCCGCTCCGCGCGACCGGCCTCCGTCTCGCCCGGCTTGAAGGACATGGAGGTGGCGCTGGCGCCCGGCGAGACGGCGTTGATGCGGACACCCTCGGCGATGTGGTCCAGGGCGGCGCCGCGGGTGAGGACCGAAACGGCCGCCTTCGTGGCGCCGTAGGCGGTCATGCCGGGGATGCGGCCGTGGACGCCGATGCAGGAGGCGATGTTGACGATGGCACCGCCGTCCGGCTGGGTGCGCATCCGGCGCACCTCGGCCTGGAGGGCGAGCAGCACGCCGGTGACGTTGATGTCGAGCATCCGGCGCCAGGCGTCCTCGGGGACGTCCGCGGCGGGCTGCCCGCCGGCCTCCAGGACGCCCGCGTTGTTCACCGCGACGTCCAGGGAGCCGAAGCGGTCCACGGCGGCGTCGACCAGGGCCTGAAGGTCGTCGGCCCGGGTCACGTCGGCGGTGACGGCCAGGGCCTTGCCGCCCGCTTCCTCGATCAGCGTCACGGTCTCGTCGAGCGGCCCCCTGCGTCGTCCCGCGACGACGACGTGCGCGCCCTCCGCCGCGAAGGCGAGGGCGGTGGCACGTCCGATGCCGGAACCCGCGCCGGTGACGAGGGCGGTCCTGCCGGTGAAGCGATGCGTCATGATCTCCCCTGAGGATTTTCTTGACCGATCGGTCCAGTATTCGGGCGTGAAGAAGGGCACCCCTTGGGGTGCCCGTCTCAGTCGAGCAGTGCCAGGGCCTGCTCCGCGGCGTCTCGCGCCCGGCCCGGGTCCGCCGACGCCTTGCCGACGACCCGCAGCCCCTGCATCAGGACCAGCAGCATGCGGGCCAGGGTGCGCGGATCGCGGCCCTCGCCCAGCTCCCCTTGCGCCTGCGCGCGGACCAGGGCCGACCGCAGCAGGGTCTCCAGCTGGTCCCAGCTGTGCTCCACGCGGCGGCACGCGGCGGTGTCGTGCGGGGCCAGTTCGGCGGCCGTGTTCACGACGAAACAGCCGGTCAGCCGGCGGTCGTCGGCCGTGGACTCGGCGGCGAAGCGGCGCACCACCGCCCGTACGGCGGGCAGCGCCGGCCCCGGCAGCGACAGTTCGCGCAGCAGCTGCGGGTCGCACGACTGCTGATAGCGGTCCAGCGCCTTCAGGTACAGCTCGTGCTTGCTGCCGAAGGTCGCGTAGATGCTGGCGCGCCCCACACCCAGGTGTGCGACGAGGTCGGACATCGACGTCGCCTCGTAGCCGCGCCGCCAGAACAGCTCGAGAGCTGCCTGGAGCGCGGCGTCCGGATCGAACTCCTTGGTCCTGGCCACGCGCCGTAGCCTAGGTCTGTCAAGAACGATCGGTCAAGAAAGGCTGCTACGAGACGCGCACCTTGTACGCCGTCACCCGTACCGTCTCGTCGTCCAGGCACTCGCCCGACGCCAGGTCGAAGCGCTGCTTGAGGAGGGGGGAGGCGACGAAGGGGCGGCCCTTGTGGGTGCCCGTGAGGCCTCGGGAGAGGACGGCCGCGCCGGTGAAGGGGTCGCGGTTGTCGATGGCGAACAGGTCGCCGGAGCGGTCGCGGAAGATCGCGGCCTGCCGGCCGTCCGGCAGCAGTGCGGCCACCCCGCGGCCCGGCAGCAGCGCGCTCAGGTCGCAGACCGTGAACCAGTCGTCGTCCAGGGCGAGTTCGATCTTGAGGTCGGTGGTCTCGAGTGCCAGGGTCATCGCTGGGCGCTTCCTTCCAGTACGTCAGCGGCGGGTCGCATGCCGATGGACAGCAGCGGCAGGTCGGGCTTCATCTGGTCGCGCTCGGGCACGAAGGCGACGACGGGGTCCGGGGTGTCCGGCGCGTTCACGAAGGACACGAACCGGGCCAGCTTCTCCGGGTCGTTGACGGTCTCCGCCCACTCGTCGCGGTAGTGCGCGACATGCGCCCGCATCAGCTGCTCCAGTTCGTCGCAGATGCCGAGCGAGTCGTGGACGACGACGTCCCGCACGTGGTCGAGACCGCCGGGGATCCGCTCTAGCCACGTCGACGTGCGCTCCAGGCGGTCGGCGGTGCGGATGTAGAACATCAGGAACCGGTCGATCAGCCGGACCAGTTCGGCGTCCGACAGGTCTTGGGCGAGCAGGTCCGCGTGCCGCGGGGTCGCGCCGCCGTTGCCGCCGACGTAGAGGTTCCAGCCGTTGGCCGTGGCAATCACGCCGAAGTCCTTCGACTGCGCCTCGGCGC
Organism: Streptomyces sp. WAC04114; assembly: GCF_019733245.1. Lineage (NCBI taxonomy): Bacteria > Bacillati > Actinomycetota > Actinomycetes > Kitasatosporales > Streptomycetaceae > Streptomyces > Streptomyces sp. WAC04114. The sequence continues at coordinate 13,772 of NZ_JAIGQA010000150.1, read as the reverse complement.
ACTCGCGCTGGCAGCCGGAGACCGCCGACTTGAGCTTGTGCGGCGACCTGAGCCCCCGGTAGCGCAGCTCCAGGTCGATCGCCATCCGGACGGAGTCCTGGACGCCGTAGCGGCACCAGGTCTGGCCGACGCAGGACTTCACCGTGCGCAGTGACTTGCCGTAGGCGTGGCCGGACTCGAAGCCGGCGTCCACCAGCCGGGCCCAGATCAGCGGCAGTTGCTCGACGCGGGCGCCGAACATGTCGATCCGCTGACCGCCGGTGATCTTCGTGTAGAGGCCGAAGTCGCGGGCGATCTCGCCGATCACGATCAGCTTCTCCGGGGCGATCTCGCCGCCGGGGATCCGCGGGACGACCGAGTACGAGCCGTTCTTCTGCAGGTTGGCCAGGAAGTGGTCGTTGGTGTCCTGGAGGGCCGCCTGCTCGCCGTCCAGGACGTAGCCGCTCGCGCCGATCGTCGGGGCGAGGGAGGCGATGATCGAGCCGACGGCCGGCTTGCAGATCTCGCAGCCGTCCCCGCCCCGGGCCTCCTCGCGGCCGTGCTGGTCCAGCAGGTCCTGGTAGGTGGTGATGCGCAGGGCGTGGACGATCTCGTAGAGCTCCTCGCGGGTCTGCCCGAAGCAGCCGCACAGGCCCTTGTCGACCTCGACGCCGCTCGCCTCCAGCTCGGCGTTGACGAGCTGGCCGAGGACCTTGACGCAGGAGCCGCAGCCGGTGCCGGCCTTGGTGCACTTCTTCACCTCGGGCACGGTCGTGCACTGGTGGTCGGTGACCGCGCCGCGGATCGTGCCCTTGGAGACGTTGTGGCAGGAGCAGACGATCGCCTCGTCCGGCAGCGCGGACGGGCCGAGCTGCACGGACTCCCCGGCGCCCGCGGGCAGCACCAGCGACTCGGGCGAGACCGGCGGGACCGAGCCGGTGAAGGCCTTCAGCGTGCCGTACGCCTCCGCGTCGCCGACCAGGATGCCGCCGAGCAGCGTGCCGTCCCGGCCGATGACCAGCTTCTTGTACAGGCCCGCGCGGGAGTCGGAGTAGACGACGTCCAGGCAGTCCTCGGCGGTGCCGTGCGCGTCACCGAAGGACGCCACGTCCACGCCGAGCAGCTTCAGCTTGGTGGACAGGTCGGCGCCCGTGAAGGACGCCTCGTCGGAGGCGATCGTGGCCGCGGCCGTCTCGGCCTGCTCGTAACCGGGGGCCACCAGGCCGTACACCCGGCCGTCGGAGGCCAGCGCGCACTCGCCGATCGCGAAGACGTGCGGGTCGGCGACCGTACGGCACTGCTCGTCGACGGTGATGCCGCCGCGCTCCCCGACCGTCAGACCGCAGTCGCGGGCCAGCTGGTCGCGGGGGCGCACACCGGCGGAGAACACCACCATGTCGGCGGCGAGTTCGGAACCGTCGGAGAGCTTCATGCCGGTGACGGCGCCCTCGGCGTCGACCAGGATCTCCTGCGTGCCCACGCCCGTGTGGACGCTCAGGCCCATCTCCTCGATGGTGCGCAGCAGCGCGGCACCGCCGCCGTCGTCCACCTGGACGGGCATCAGCCGGGGCGCGAACTCCACGATGTGCGAGGTGAGTCCGAGGCCCTTCAGCGCCCCGGCGGCCTCCAGCCCGAGCAGCCCGCCGCCGACCACGGCACCCACCTTGGCCTTCGACTTCGCGTACTCCTCGATCGCCAGGAGGTCCTCGATCGTGCGGTAGACGAAACAGCCCTCGGCGTCCTTGCCCGGGACCGGCGGGACGAAGGGGTAGGAGCCGGTGGCGAGGACCAGGGTGTCGTAGGCGAAGACCTCACCGGACCGGGCGGTGACCTCGCGGGCCTCGCGGTCGACGGACACCGCCGGGTCGCCGACGCGCAGCTCGATGCCGTGCGCGGCGATGAACTCCATGTCCGTCATGGAGAGGTCCTCGGGCGTCTTCCCCGAGAAGTACGAGGTGAGGGCGACGCGGTCGTACGCCGGGCGCGGCTCCTCGCAGAGCACGACCACGCGGTGCGTGGCGGTCAGGCCGCGCTCGGCGAGCGCCTCGAGGAAGCGCTGGCCGACCATGCCGTGGCCGACGAGCACGATCGTGGGGGTGGCCTCCGTGGCCTCCGGGGTGGCGGTCATCAGGAGCCTCCATCGTTGGTGAGCAGGTGGAGCAGCGGGCCGCCGTCGGAGGGGAGCGGCTCTGCTCCCTCCCAGGCGCGGGCGAGCGCGCCGACGGTGCCGAGTTCGCCGACGAGGACCCCGCCGACCAGGCGGTCGTCGCGGACGACGACCTTGCGGTAGGTGCCGCGGGTGGCGTCGGCGAGCTGGACGACGTCGTCGCCCGGGAGGGCCTCGGTCTCGCCGAACGCGGCGAGGTCGAAGGGGCTGTCGTGCCCGTTGAGCGTGAGCCGCGTCAGAGAACGCGTGCCGGTGTACCGGGCGGTGGCGTCACCGGCAAGCAACTCGGCCAGCGCGTCGGCCTGTTCGAGTGCCGGAGTGGCGAGTCCGTACACCGTGCCGTGGTGCTGGACGCAGTCCCCGAGGGCGTGGATGTGCGGGTCGGAGGTGCGCAGCTCGTCGTCGACGACGATGCCCTTGCGCACCTCCAGGCCGGCCGCCTGCGCCAGACCCACCCGCGGGTGGACCCCGCAGGCCAGGACCACGAGGTCGGCGTCGAGGGCGTATCCGTCGGCCATCTCCACCGAGCGGACCGCGCCGCCGACGCAGCGCACGTCCCGGACGCGCAGGTCGGTGTGCACCTCGACGCCGAGGTCGGTGAGGTGACGCCGGACCAGCTTCGAGGCGGCCGGGTCGAGCTGGCGCTCCATCAGCCGCTCGGACTGCTGGGCGAGTACGACCTGCGCGCCGCGCAGTGCGAGGGCGCGGGCGGCGGAGACCCCGAGGAGCCCGCCGCCGATCACGACCGCCTTCGCGCCCGGCCGGACCGCCTTGGACAGCCCCAGGCAGTCGTCCATGGTGCGGAACGCGTGCACGCCCTCGGGCAGTTGGTGGTTCTCGGTGAACAGACCGCGCAGGGGCGGCAGCACGGGGTTGGATCCGGTGGCCAGGACGAGCGTGTCGTATGCGATCACCGAGCCGTCCGCGCACCGCACGGTGCGCGCCGCGCGGTCGATTCCGGTGACCCGGCCGCGCGTCAGTGCCGCGGGCGTCGGCAGGGCGATCACCTCGGGGCTGTACCGTCCGGCCAGCACCTCGGCGAGCAGCACCCGGTTGTAGGGCCGGTGCTCCTCCTCGCCGATCAGCAGCGCGGGCGTGCCGAGCTCACCGAGCCGCCGGGCGAGCCGTACGCCCGCGAGGCCGGTGCCGATCACCACCACACGCTCATTCGAGGTCATGCCCTTGAGCGTGCGGTGCCGGTGTTACCCGGCAGCATCACCTCTGTTTCCCGCGGGGAACGCTGCCCTCAGCGGGCGGGGGCGCCGGGTGTGAGACTTCCTGAGGTGCGAAGACGGCGGGCTGTGAGGGGTTCTGCGGCGCGGTGACGGTGGTGGGTGAGGGTCCCCGCGGTGTTCGGCGGTGCGGTGTTGGCGGGCTGCGGGTCGGCGCCCCGCGACGCGGCGATGGCGGGCCGGACGGATCCCCGTAGTGTTCCGCGACGCGGCGATGGCGGGCCGGAGCGACCCCCGCAGTGCTCCGCGACGCGACGCGGCGATCGCGCGCTGGAGTGGGACCCCCGCAGTCTTCCGCGCCCCGGTGGCGACCGCGGCCGTGAGGGATCCCGCAGCGCGACGCCCGTGGGCTGTGAGGGGCGTCGCAGAGGCGGCGTACCGGCCTCGCATAGGGTCGCGATCATGCCCGACATATCGCTGACCATGATCGTCCTGCTCTGCGTCGCGGCCCTCGCCGCCGGCTGGATCGACGCCGTGGTCGGCGGGGGCGGCCTCCTGCTGCTGCCCGTGCTGCTGCTCGGACTGCCCGCGAACACACCCGCCGCGCACGCGCTCGGCACCAACAAGGCCGTCGCCATCGTCGGCACCACCGGCGCGGCCGTGACGTACGCCCGCAAGGCTCCCGTGGACGTCCGCACCGCCGTCCGCATCGGGCTGGCCGCCCTGGCCGGATCCTCGGCCGGGGCGTTCTTCGCGGCCGGGATGAGCACCGAGGTCCTCAAGCCGGTGATCATGGTGGTGCTGCTGGGGGTGGCCGCCTTCGTGATCCTGCGGCCCGCCTTCGGCACGGCCCCCGCGACCGGCCCGGCCACCCGCCGCCGGATCCTCGCGGCGATCGGCCTGGCCGGCCTCGGCATCGGCTTCTACGACGGGCTCATCGGCCCCGGCACCGGCACGTTCCTGGTCCTCGCTCTCACCGCGATCCTGCACCTCGACCTCGTCACGGCCTCGGCCACCGCCAAGATCGTCAACTGCTGCACCAACGCGGGCGCCCTCGCCACCTTCGCCTGGCAGGGCGCGGTCCTGTGGCAGCTGGCCGCCCTGATGGCCGTCTTCAACCTGGCCGGCGGCACGCTCGGCGCCCACACCGCCCTCAAGCAGGGCAGCGGCTTCGTCCGCGTCGTCCTGCTGACGGTCGTCTTCGCCCTGGTGGGGAACCTGGCGTACGAACAGTGGCTGGCCTAGCGCCCCCGCACGTCCAGCAACTCCACCATCCCCGTCCCGTCCTCGGCCCCGTGCCCCAGGGCGAGCCACCGCTCCATCAGCTCCATGTACGGCGTCAGCAGCTCCGGGCTTACCCGCTGCTCCTCGGCCGTGCGCAGCAAGGTGGCGTTGCCCGCGACCTGCATCGCGAGGTTGGAGACGACATCGCGGGTGTAGTCGCCGCTCTGCAGCTGTTCGGCGCTCTGGTGCGCGGCCGGGGCCATCGCCGTCAGCCAGTCCGCGAGGAGCGGCGCGAAGTCCTTCGGCGCGATGTCCTCCTGGCGGATCAGCGCGAAGGCGTGGGTGATGCCCGCGAACATGCCGCTCATCGCGCTCAGCAGCGCCACGTCGTGCAGCGCGGCGAACCCCGGGTCGGCTCCGACGAAGCGGGTGCCGGCCGGGACGCCGAGGGTGTCGCGGTGCTCCTCGAACAGCTCGGGGGAGCCGCTGTAGAAGACGTAGCCGCCGGAGTCCGGGGCACCGATCATGGGCGGGACGGCCATGATCCCGGCGTCCAGGAAGCGCGCGCCGCGCGCCTCGGCCCAGGCGGCCCGCGCCCGTCCCTCGGCGGGGGTGCCGGTGGTGAGGTTCACCAGGTCCCGCCCGGCGAGATCGGCGCCGTCGAGGGCCTCGCCCACGGAGGCGTCGTCCAGGAGGCAGACGATCACCAGGCGGTTCGCCGCCACGGCGTCGGCGGCGTTCGCGGCGACCGTGGCGCCCTCGGCGGCGAGGGGATCGGTCCGGGCGGCGGTGCGGTTCCAGACGGTCACCTCGTGCCCGGCGGCGAGCCACACGCGGGCGAGGGCGGTGCCCATGGCGCCGGTGCCGAGAAGGGTGAGAGGGGTCGAAGGAGTGAGAGGGGTGAGGGGAGTGCGGGGAGCAACCGCGTTGTCTGTCATGGCGTTTAGGCTCGTCACGGGGGAGCGCCTGCTCAAGTACGCACTTGCAAGTGGGTGGTTACCCCGGGGGAAGGGTCCAGGCAGCGCAAGGGGAGGGGCGGGGCATGGGGACGACCGGACGGCGGCCGGGGGCGTACGTGTGCGGGATCGACGCGGCGATGGACGTGATCGGCGGCAAGTGGAAGGTGCTGATCCTCTGGGCGCTGAACGAGCGGCCGTGCCGCTTCGGTGAACTGCGCCGCGAACTGCCGGGCGTCACCGAGAAGGTGCTCGCCTCGCACCTGCGGGAGATGGAGGCCGACGGCCTGGTGCACCGGGAGGCGTACGACGAGGTGCCGCCGCGGGTGGAGTACTCGCTGACGCCCCGGGGCGTGTCCCTGAACGAGGCGCTGGAGCCGCTGGGGGCCTGGGGGCGGACCCATGTCCTGGGCGTGTCACCGGCTGCCGGTCAGGTGCGCGAAGACGACGACGTTCCCCTGGTACCCGGTGCCGCGTGAGTACCCGCCGCCGCAGGTGATGACCCGCAGTTCGGGGCGGCGGGCAGGGCCGTAGACCTTCTCGTCGGGGAAGTCCTTCGCGGCGTACACCTCCACGGCGTCCACGGTGAACACCGCGACGCCGCCGTCCCGCCGGTCCACCTCGATGGTGCCGCCGCGGGCCAGGGCGCCGAGGTCGTAGAAGACGGCGGGGCCGTCGGCGTTGTCGACGTGGCCGGCGACGATCGCCGTGCCCCGCTCCCCTGGGGTGGTGCCGGCCTCGTACCAGCCGGCGAGGTTCTCGTCCGCCGCGGGCGGTACGTCGAGGCTGCCGGTCTTCGTCAGACCGAGCCCGGTCAGCGGGGCGTTCACACCGATCGCCGGGATGTGGATGCGGTCGGGCGGCGAGGGCGGCAGCGCGGGCACGGCGGGCCGCTCCCCGGCCCGGCCGTCCAGCCCGGCCCGGGCCTGCGCGGCGGAGGGCTGCGGCGGGGCGTGTGTCCCGGCACCGTCGCGCAGCAGCCACACCCCCGAGCACAGGGCGAACACCGTGACGGCGGCCATGGCCGCGTTCGCGGGATCGCGGAGGCCGTTGCCGAACCTGGGGACCTTGCGCACACCCACCCCTTCCTGAGCTTCGACCCCGTACCCCCTCCGGGCCGCGAGGGGCGTCGGACCCGGAGGGGGAGGGACATGCGGTACCGGCGACGGACAGCGGAGGGTGTCCGTCAGATCCCGTCGCCTCTCGCCCGGCGATGCAGGAGCCAGGTACCGCCCGCGGCGGCGACGGCGAGGGCCGCCACGCCGGCCGCGGTCTGCACGGGGTCGGGGCCCAGAGCGCCGCCGACCCCCGTCTTCACGCTCCCCCGTGGATGCACCTGCCCGCGCATCGGCGTCAGCGTGACCACCAGGTCCCCGGTGGTCCGCCGGCCGCTGCCGCCGCAGGTGGCGGTGATCTCGTACGTCCCCGGCTGCGCGCTCGGCGGCACCTTGAACCGCCCGGTCGCGTCCTGCCCGTGCGCGTCCGGCGCCAGGCTGAGGGAACCGGCCCCGACCGCGCTGGCGTCACCCGTCGCCGAGCCGCCGTCGCCGCAGGCCGCCGTGCGCACCGTGACCTGACCGCCGGGCACGACCGAGGCGGGGGACACCTCCAGGCCACCGGCGGACGCGCCGTACGCGGGAGCGGCGGCGAGAGCCGCGGCGGCGACGGCGAGCGCGATGCCGGTCAGCGGCCGGGCGGTACGTCGCATCGGTGCTCCCCCTTCGAGCGGGTCGGTCATGCGCCTGCCCCTCCGAGGTAACGGGCAGCAGGACGGGCGCGCCCTCTGAGGGGGCGTCAGAATTGGGGTGAATGGGTGTCAGGAGGAGGTGTACCGGTGGCTTCTCGCGGTCGTTTTGGCAGGTCACGGGCGTTCGGAGGGCAGGGTGCGGAAATGCGCGGGGTGCGCGTGTGAACGGGTGACCCGGCGTCACGCCTCGCCGCTTGACCTCAAGGATGGTTGAGGTACGAGGCTGTGCCGCATGAACACAACCGCCACCGCACCTGCCGCTGCCGCGGCCGACCCCCTCCGCCTGACCCTCGTCGTGGGCAGCAACCGGCACGGCCGCTTCGGCCCCGTCGTCGCGGACTGGCTCCTCGGCCGCATCCGGGACCGGGACGACCTGGTCGCCGAGGTCGTGGACGTCGCCGAGACCGCCCTTCCCATGTCCCTCGAACCGACCCCGGAGGCGACCGCCGCGCTGTCCCGCATCACCCCGAAGCTGGCCCGCGCGGACGCCTTCGTGGTCCTCACCCCCGAGTACAACCACTCCTTCCCGGCGGGCCTGAAGAACCTCGTCGACTGGCACTTCACGGAATGGCAGGCCAAGCCCGTCGGTCTGGTCTCCTACGGTGGTCTGTCCGGGGGCCTGCGTGCGGTGGAGCACCTGCGTCAGGTCTTCGCGGAGCTCCATGCCGTGACGGTCCGCGACACCGTCTCCTTCCACAACGCCGGTGCCTCCTTCGACGACCGGGGCGCCCTGCGCGACCCGTCCGGACCGGACGCGGCGGCGAAGACCATGCTGGACCAACTGGTGTGGTGGGGAAGCGCGTTGCGGGAGGCCCGGGCGAACCGGCCGTACGGGGGCTGAACCCGCTTCGGCACGCCTTTCACACCTCGCCTTTCACACCCGCGCCCGCCAGTCCCCGCCCGCGATCGCCCGCCCCCGGGCCCGCAGCCGTGCGGCGACGGCGGGCGCGGCCAGGTACACCCAGGCCGGCACGGCCACCCCGTCGGCCTCCCGTACGACCCGCCGCTCGACGCGCACATACAGACTGCGCGGATCCCCCGGCACGTACTCCTCCAGCCGGTCCAGCTCGGCGAGCAGCCCCTCGTACGCCTCCGGCAGCGCGGTGACCAGCTCCCCGCCGACCACGCCGCCGCCCGGCTCCTCGACCGCGTACGGGTAGCCCGGTCCCTCGTACAGCACCGTGTCCGCGAGCCTGCTCGGCTCCTCGGAGCGGGTGCGGCCGCGCAGGAAGAGGTCGTGGTTGACCTCCCCGGGGCGGAGGGTGCCGTAGACGAAGAAGGGGAGGGTCACAGGAACGATTCTCCACCCTCACACACCTCCACAGTGTGGCTATGGACATGCCATGTCCGTGCCGCCTTAACTCGCGGTCAACATCAACGCCGCACCCGGTCGACCCCACGCGACCGGGTGCGCCCGTATGAGGAGACCGATGAGTCGGATACGTCATGTCCGCGGTTCCCGTCTCGCCCTCGCCGGAGTGGCCGTCACCGGCACCACCGCCCTGCTGGCCGCCGTTCTCTCCCCGGCCGCCGGCGCGGCTGACCTGCCGACCAGGTCGGCCGCGGTCGAGGACGCGGAGGCGGTGCTCGCGGACCGGGCCGGAGCCCTGGGCCTCACCTCGGCCCAGGAGACGAAGGTCCGGGACGTCGTCGTCGACGATGACGGCACCCGGCACGTCCGCTACGACCGCACCTACCACCGGCTCCCGGTCCTCGGCGGGGACTTCGTCCTCCACCTGAACCCGGACGGCACGTACCGCGGCACGAGCCGGGCGACGAAGTCGACGCTCTCCCTGGCGAGCGTCACCCCGAAGGTGACCGCCCCCAAGGCCGCCGACCTCGCGGCGAACCTGCTGCGCGCGGCCCACCTCGGCGAGACCCTGAAGAGGCTGACCGCCAAGCCGCGGCTGGTCGTCGACGCCCTGCACGGAGCCCCGAAGCTGGCCTGGCAGACCGACGCGGTGGCCCACGACGAACGCGGCAACCCCGTCGGGCGCACGGTCCTGACCGACGCGACGACCGGCGCCCGGATCGACGCCTGGGACTCCCTGGAGTCGGCGTCGGGCGACGGCAAGTCCCTCTATGGCGGCACGGTCCCGCTGGAGACGACGGCGTCCGGCTCGTCGTACCAGCTCAAGGACGCGACGCGCGGCGGCACGTACACCGGCGACGCCGAGAACAAGACGGACAAGTGCCTGCTGACCATCTGCCTGACCCGCGCCCCCGCGACGCTCTTCACGGACGCCGACAACCAGTGGGGGACGGGCGCGACGGCCGACCGGTCCACGGTGGCGGTGGACGCCCAGTACGGCACGGACGTCACCTGGGACTACTTCAAACAGGTCCACGGCCGCAGCGGCATCGCCGGCGACGGCAAGGGCTCCTTCAACCGCGTCCACTACGGCAAGGACTACAACAACGCCTTCTGGGACGACAACTGCTTCTGCATGACCTACGGCGACGGCGACGGCAAGCTGATGGGCCCGCTGGTGTCACTGGACGTCGCCGGGCACGAGATGTCCCACGGCGTGACGTCGAAGACGGCCGCGCTGACCTACTCGGGCGAGTCCGGCGGCCTCAACGAGGCCACGTCGGACGTGTTCGGCACGCTGGTGGAGTTCCACGCGGCCAACGCCGAGGACCGGGGCGACTGGCTCATCGGCGAGAAGGTCGTCCGCTCCGGCCTCGGCCGCGAGGCCCTGCGCTTCATGGACAAGCCGTCCAAGGACGGCAAGTCGGCGGACTGCTGGAACGCGAAGCTCGGCGACCTCGACGTGCACTACTCCTCCGGCGTCGGCAACCACTTCGCCTACCTGCTCGCGGAGGGCAGCGGCACCAAGTCCCTCAACGGCGTCGCCTACAACTCCCCGACCTGCGACGGCTCCACGGTGACCGGCATCGGCCGGGCCAAGCTGGGCAAGATCTGGTACCGGGCGCTGACGGTCTACATGACGTCCTCGACGAACTACGCGGCCGCGCGCACGGCGACCCTGAGCGCGGCGAAGGATCTCTACGGCGCCGACAGCACCGAACAGAAGGCGGTCGCGGCGGCCTGGAAGGCCGTCGCCGTGAGCTGACCGCTACGTCTCGACGGTCTCCAGCCGCACCGCGCACGCCTTGAACTCCGGCATCCGGGAGGTCGGGTCGAGCGCGGGGTTGGTGAGGGTGTTGGCGCGGCCCTCGCCCGGCCAGTGGAAGGGCATGAAGACGGTGTCGGGCCGGATGGCGTCCGTGATCCTCGCGGGCGCCACGGCCCGGCCCCGCCGCGACACGACGGCCACCGGGTCCCCCTCGGCGGCCCCCAACCGGGCGGCCAGCCTCGGATGCAGCTCCACGAACGGCCCGGGCGCGGCGGCGTTCAGCTCCGCCACCCGCCGGGTCTGCGCCCCGGACTGGTACTGCGCCACCACCCGCCCGGTGGTCAGCAGCACCGGGTACTCGTCGTCGGGTTCCTCGGCGGTCGCCCGGTGCGAGACGGGGACGAAGCGGGCGCGGCCGTCGGGCGTGGCGAAACGGTCGAGGAACAGGCGGGGCGTGCCGGGGTGAACCGGTGCCGGCCCGTCCGCCGCGACGGCCGGGCGGCCCGACGCGCTCCCTCGCGCGCCAGGGCCACCCGCCGCGCCTTCGGGCTCGGCCGGTTCTGCCGGCAGGGGCCGCTCGGCCGGGCCGGGCGCCGGGTCCACCCCGGACTCCGTCACGGCGGAACGACCCCCCTGGCCATCCGCACCGGACGGGCTCCCCGGCCCTTCCGGACTTCCCGGACCCGCCGCCTCTTCCACCGCTTCCGCCGGACAGGGCCAGAACACCCCGTCCTCCTCCGCCAGCCTCCGGTACGTGATCCCCGAGTAGTCCGCCGCCCCGCCCGCGGACGCCCGGCGCAGTTCCTCGAAGACCTCCTCCGGGTCCGTCGGGAAGCCCTTCTCCACGCCCAGGCGGGCGGCGAGTTCGTGCAGCACCTCCAGGTCGCTGCGGATGCCGTCCGGCGGGGTGACCGCCCGGCGCCGCAACAGCACCCTGCCCTCCAGGTTCGTCGTCGTGCCCGTCTCCTCGGCCCACTGCGTGACCGGCAGGACCACGTCGGCGAGCGCCGCCGTCTCCGAGAGCACCACGTCGCAGACCGCCAGGAAGTCCAGTGACCGGATGCGCTCCTCGATGTGCGCGGCACGCGGCGCGGACACCACCGGGTTGGACGCCATCAGCAGCAGGGACTTGATGTCCGTGCCCAGCGCGTCCAGCAGCTCGTACGCACTGCGCCCCGGCCCGGGCAGGCTGTCCGGGTCGACGCCCCACACCTCGGCGACATGGGCCCGCGCGGCCGGGTCGTCGAGCTTGCGGTAGCCCGGCAACTGGTCGGCCTTCTGGCCGTGTTCACGCCCGCCCTGCCCGTTGCCCTGCCCGGTCAGACAGCCGTACCCGGACAGCGGGCGGCCCGCCCGGCCGGTCGCCAGGCAGAGGTTGATCCACGCGCCCACCGTGTCGGTGCCCTTGGACTGCTGCTCGGGCCCGCGCGCGGTGAGCACCATCGCCGACTCCGGCTCGCAGAACAGCCGTACGGTCTCCCGGAGTTGTGGAACGGACACCCCCGTGATCCGCTCCACGTACTCCGGCCAGTGCGCCATCGCCGCGGCCCGGGCCTCCTCCCAGCCGACCGTGCGTTCCCCGACGTAGTCCTCGTCCACCCGGCCCTCGGCGATCACCAGGTGCAGCAGGCCCAGGGCGAGGGCCAGGTCCGTGCCCGGCCGGGGCGCGAGGTGCAGGTCCGCCTGCTCGGCGGTCTTCGTGCGGCGCGGGTCGATGACGATCAGCGTGCCGCCGTTCTCCCTCAGCTCGGTGAAGAACCGCAGCGACGGCGGCATGGTCTCCGCGAGGTTCGACCCGACGAGGATCACACAGCCGGACTTCGGGATGTCCTCCAGCGGGAACGGCAGCCCCCGGTCGAGTCCGAACGCCTTGATGCCGGCGGCCGCCGCCGACGACATGCAGAAGCGGCCGTTGTAGTCGATCTGGGACGTGCCGAGCACGACCCGCGCGAACTTGCCGAGCGTGTACGCCTTCTCGTTCGTCAGCCCGCCCCCGCCGAACACCCCGAGCGCGTCCGGCCCGTACTGCGCGCGCGTGCGTCCCAGCCCCGCGGCGATCCGGTCCAGCGCCTCGTCCCAGGAGGCGGGCACCAGCGTGCCGCCCTCGTCCCGCACCAACGGGGAGGTCAGCCGCACGCCGGGCGCGAGCACCGCCGCCGCCGTCCGGCCCTTGCCGCACAGGGCGCCCCGGTTCACCGGGAAGTCCGCGCGCTCGCTCACCTCGACGGTCCCGTCCGGCGCGGGCGTCAGGTTCATCCCGCACTGCAGGGCGCAGTACGGGCAGTGCGTGGGCGTCACGGTGCTCTGCATACCGTTCAGCGTGCGTCGGCCGTGTTACGCCCGGGACGGTTCCCTGTTACGCGGCCGGGACGGCATCCTCCCCGCCGCCGGCCCACCCGCGTGAGGCGGCAACCCGCCGCCCTGGCGGTTGCGAGCCGGCGATGATGTGCGACCTGGTCGTCTTCCACAGACGCTGACGGCGGCCGGCTAGCGGAGAGGGTCTTCGGCCGCCGCCAGGGCCCTCTCCACACCCGGCTCCCGCGGCCCGAGGAACCGCGGGTCCGGCCGGAACACCGCGTCCAGTGCGGCCTTCCCGGCGGCGAAGATCTCCCGGGTGCCCCCGTAGTACCAGGTCGCGTCGTGCACGGCGTCCACCCCGACCCCGTACGACGCGACCCCCGCCGCCTCGCACAGCGCCACCGCCCGCCGGATGTGGAAGCCCTGGCTGATCAGCACGGCCTCGTCCACCCCGAAGATCTTCTTCGCGCGCACGCACGAGTCCCAGGTGTCGAACCCCGCGTAGTCGCTGACGATCCGTCCGTCGGGCACCCCGTGCCGGGTCAGGTACCCGCGCATCGCGTCCGGCTCGTCGTAGTCCTCACGGCTGTTGTCCCCGGTGACGAGCACCACCTCCACCCGCCCCTGCCGGTACAGCTTCGCCGCCGCGTCCAGCCGGTGCGCGAGGTACGGCGAGGGCTCGCCGTCCCACAGCCCGGCACCGAACACCACGGCCACATCGGTACGCGGCACATCCGCCGTCGTACGCAGCCGGTCACCCGCCACGGTGTACATCCACGTCGCCGGGAGCAGCGCGAGCACGCACCCCGCCATCACGGCCTGCACCAGCCTCCGCTGCCCCCGCCGGGTACGCGGCAGCCGCGGTCTGCGCAACGTCACACGACGCATCGGACAGTCCCTCCCCAGGTCGGCTCCTCGACAGTCAGGGACGTCCTCCCGGGCCGCCCGGTTCATCCGCAGCCGCGTGACCAGCTTCACTCGATTCGCCGAAACCGCAGGTCACACCCCCTCACACACTCCTGTGCCGGATCGTGAACCGCTGGAAAACACCCGTGACGCCCAGGCAACGGGTGTTTTCCAGCGGTTCACGATCCGGCACAGGAGTGTGTGAGGGGGTGTGACCTGCGGTTTCGGCGAATCGAGTGAAGC